>JAFAWJ010000196.1 GCA_019242065.1 Chloroflexota bacterium | reverse complement strand
TCGACGGCCGGGTCGAAGGCCAGCGCACCCGGCAGAAACTCGAGCCCGAAGTTGGCGCCCACGCTGCCGCGCAGGATGTCCTGGATCTCGGGGTCCGGCTCGCCGCGCCCGAACCCGTCGTCCAGTTCGACAATGGCCGGGGTGGGCACCGGCAAACCGACCTGCCGGGCAATGGCGGCCACCAAAGCTTCGGCCACCAGCGCCCGCGGACCCTGACCCGCGCCGCGGAACTTGACCACGAAGCTCCCGTCGGCATCCGTGTCGACGACAGCCGGTAGCGATCCGCCTTCGCGGAGCGGGACGACGTAGCGCGTCCCGACGAGTCTTGGCAGTCCAGCCAGCATGCTGGCGATCGTTGTAGAAGATCGGCGTGCTACGGTGCGAGCGGTGAACCGCACCGACCGCCTGTACGCGCTGGTCGAGGAGCTGCGCTCGCACGCGCCGCGACCGATGCGCGCGTGCGAGCTGGCGGAGCGGTTCGAGGTCACCACGCGCACCATCGAACGTGACCTGCTCGCGCTGCAGGAAGCCGGTGTGCCGATCTGGGCGCAGCCGGGGCCGGGTGGCGGCTACAGCCTGAACGTCGAGACGACGCTGCCGCCCCTGAACCTGACGCCCGCCGAAGCAGCGGCGATCGCCACCGCGCTGGCCGCCACACGGGCCATGCCCTTTGCCGAAGCCGGTCGCTCGGCGCTGCAGAAGCTCACCGGCGTCATGGCCAGCGCGCCCAGAGACACTGCCACCCGACTGGTGAGCCATATCCGAGTCGCCCAGGGGCCGCTCCACAGCCCGACCAGCTCGATTGCCGAGGTCATCCAGCAGGCGTTACTGGCGTCGGTGGCGCTGGGAATAACGTATAGCGATTTTCGCGGACAGGAGACGGTACGCGTGGTAGAGCCGGCGGGCCTGGTGGGGACGCGCCACGGCTGGTACATGGCCGCGTGGTGTCGCCTGCGCGCCGCGCCGCGCGCCTTCCGCCTGGATCGCATCGTCTCGGCCACGCTGACCTCCGAGGTCGTCACCCTGCGCCCGCTCGACAGCGTGCTGCCCGACCTGCCGTTCGAGCTGGCTGAGCCGGCCCTGATGTGACGCTTAATTCCCGACATAATGCTGTCGCCGGAGCTTTTTAGAGTGCCCATATGAGCAACACGACGACACGCTTCGGCTTCGCCCTCGAATACGTCACTGACGTTCCGGCCACCCGCGACTTTTTCGTCAACGTCCTCGGCCTCACGGTCGACCGCGACCACCCTACCTTTGTCCAGTTCTCCGATCAGAGTGGCGTCAGCTACGCCATCGCCAGCGACGAGCGCATGGATCCCACCCGCTCGGGCGAGCCCGAGCTGTGGTGGGTCGTCGACGACGCTCAGTCGGCCTTCGACGACATGTCGAAGAAGTCCGAGGTCAGCATGCCGCTGCGCCAGCTGCCCTTTGGGACGTGTTTCGGCGTGAAGGATCCGACCGGCCAGGTGCACTACGTGATCGAGCTGGCCGAGCAGCGGCCAAGCCAACCGGTCGCGTGAGCCCGGCGCAGATGGCCGAAGAGTCGACGTCGACGTTCACGCTCGAGCCGCTCGGACCGTTCTCCCTCGAAGCCGCCGCCAGGTTCTGGGGCGGCTTCACCCCAGCCAGCCACCCGGGCCTGGACCCGAACGGTCACCTGCACATGGCCTTCCCCGTCGACGGCACCTGGACACCGGTTGGCGTCTGCGTGCGCGCGCTCGACGGTGGCCTCACGGCGTACGTGTACGGCGATGCCGACCGCGCGGTCGTGTGCCGTCAGACCGCCCGCATTCTGTCGCTCGACGTCGACGGCCGCGGTCTGCCGGACGTCGGCCGGCGCGACCCGGTGGCAGCGCGACTCCTGGAGCGGTTTCCAGGCCTGCGGCCGGTGTGCTTTTACTCGCCGTACGAGGCTGGCGTGTGGGCCATCATTTCTCACCGCATCCAGATGCGCCAGGCGGCCGCCAGCAAGACCCGACTCGCCGAGGCGTATGGCGAGGAAGTCAGCATCCACGGGCAGTCGGTGCGCGCGTTCCCATCGCCGCAGGTGCTCGTGGATGTGGGCGAGTTTCCGGGGCTGTTCGGCCGCAAGCCGGACAACATCGCTGCCATTGCCAGCGCGGCCCTCGCGGGTGACCTGGACGCCCCGGCCCTGCGCGCGTTGAGTGACGAGGCTGCCCTGGCCCATCTGAGAAAGCTGCCGGGCATCGGCCCCTTCAGCTCAGAGCTGATCCTGCTGCGCGGCGCCGGCCACCCCGACTACCTGACCCTGCTCGAGCCGCGCTTCCGTCGCGCCGTGCAGGCCGCCTACGCCCTGGACCACGAGCCGACCGACAGCGAGCTCGAGCGCATCTCGGAAGCCTGGCGTCCGTATCGGATGTGGATCACCTTCCTGCTCCGTCAACAAGGCTGAGAACGATTCTTCTGGGCTGCTCAGCGAAGAGCGGAAAGACTGCCGCCGCAACCAGCGCTCCAAGCCCTCCGACCAGAGGACGGAGACACTGGGCCCACACCAGCACGTGTTCGAGATCGGAACTGCTGTGCCAGGTGATGACCCACAACAGCCCGTCCGAACACCTGAATCCGCTGGACCTCACGGTCCCAGGAGTCCACGACGCGTGGTATATCGCCCCCAGGAACGACAGTTAAGGATGCATACAGTCGGCGTGTGCGGCGTGGTGCAGAATGCCGCGGGGCAGGTGCTCCTGGTGCGCACCGCGCGTGCTGGGTGGGAGCTGCCTGGCGGACGGGTTGAAGCTGGCGAGGATCTGGTGCAGGCGCTCGGCCGTGAGGTGCGTGAAGAAACTGGCTACGTGCTTGCCGAGGTGGGCGGCCTGCGCGCCGTCTCGTGCCACGCGAGCCAGGACACCCTCCTGCTCGTCTTCGGCGCCCGCGCCGCGGACGCG
>JAFAWJ010001155.1 GCA_019242065.1 Chloroflexota bacterium | reverse complement strand
CTGAAGGATTCGCCGCGACAGGGTGTCCGGCAAGTCCAGAAACGGTAACGTGCACACGATGCTCGCAACACGCGCCACATCACGCGTCTCGAGCTCCTGCTCGAGGCGGGCCGCCGAGCGCGGAATGATCTCGAGTCGCTGGTCGGTGAATCGGGCGTGAAGCGCGGCGAGGCACTCAGGGACGATTTCGAACGCCAGCAGCCGAGCGCCCGGCTGCAGCCGGCTCAAGATGGTGCGGGTGACGGCGCCGGTACCGGCTCCCAATTCCACGACACAGTTCGCCGTCGTGACCTGCGCGACGTCGGTCAGGGTGCGAGCGAGAAATTTCGAACTGGGCGTGACGACACCGACCACTTTCGGCTCACGCAAGTACAGCCGGAAAAAAGCCCATCGGTCGTGAAATTCAGTTGCCAGCACGCTGTCTTGACGCCCCAGCTTACGATTCCTTTTGAGACTGCAGTGCACACATCCTCGGACGGCGTCGCGATCGTGTACAACCCCAGCGGGAATCGAGCGCAACTCCAGGCTTTTCTGGACAGCGTCAGTGGCCGGGTTGCGCGCCTCAGGGTCTACGAATCCTCGAGCGCAGCGGACATTGGGGTGCAGGCAGCGCGGGCAGTGGCTGACGGCCATACAACGATCCTGGCGGGTGGTGGCGACGGTACGGTCCTGGGTGTCCTGAATGGGATCCACGGCTCCGGCGCGGTGCTCGGCGTCGTGCCGCTAGGGACGGCAAACGACTACGCGCGCAGCCTCGGGGTCTGGAATGTTTCACGCGCTGCGCTCTCGATGACGGCGGGTACGATCAAGTCCGTCGATATCGGGCGGTGCACGTTCAGAACGTCCGGCGGGGTACAGGCACAACGACTGTTCTGCTCCACTGCGGGCGCCGGGTTCACGGCGCGCCTGTTCCAGCTGGAGTCGACACGGAGCATGCGGGTGATGAAGCGCAGGCTCGGTGACCTGGCCTGGGTACTCGCCAGTCTGCGTTATGGCTTCACCTTCAACGGCAGCGCGTCCGATGTCCAGTTCGATGACGTCTCGACGCGTGCGTCGATGTGGCTGTTGTCCGTCAACAAAGTCGACAACGAAGGTGGGATGCCGGTGACCCCGTTTGCACGGCTTGATGATGGACATCTGGCCGTGTGTCTGGTTCCAGAGATCGGCATCCTGCGCAAGGTGCAGCTGTTGGTTTCGCTCCAGCGATCCGCGGCGCACATCCAGTGGCCTGAGATCGACTATTTCTCCGCCATGGGAATCTACAACCGCTACAGGCTGCGCGGCCTCCGCAAGGTCACCGTCGAACCAGACCGGCCTCTGCCGGTGCATCTCAACGGCGAATTCGTCGGTTACACTCCCGCCACGTTCGAGCTGTTACCGTCCAGTCAAGCCGTATTGGGTCTCGCGGAAGGTTCGGATGGGTTTGCGCGCACCTGAACCCAGCATCGGCCGCCTGGCAGTCTGGGCGTGGCTCGGGGCACGCCTGCGCCGATACTGGCCGCAGTTGGTCTTCATCGTGCTGGCGCTCACTCTTGACGTCGTGTTCGTGACACTGTTTCCGCTGGGGGTCCGGCTACTGATCGACAACGCGGTTGTGCCTGGCAACAGCCAGGTTCTGCTCATGACGCTCGCGGGACTCGTTGGCCTGTTCGTGGCGAGCACGGTCGTGGGCGTCATTGGGGATCGCCTCACCTCCACGGTCGCGGTGCGTGCGGTTAACGATGCGCGCGAGGATCTCTATGGCCATCTACAGGAGCTTTCGCCAGGATTCTTCGAGCACGTCACGCAGGGTGACCTGATGTCTCGATTCACTGGTGACTCCGCGGCCCTGGAAGGAGCCTTTTCACGCGGGCTGCCAACCATGTTTCGGTATGGGCTCCAGGTACTGGTCAGCGTCGCCTTGCTGTTCGTTCTGGACTGGCGTCTGGCGCTGGTCACCCTGATCTCTCTCCCCTTGACGCTGATTGGGCCAGAGCTGCTCGGCCCGCACGCGACCAGGGCCAGCTATGTGCGCAAAGCCGACGAGGCACGTGTCACCGGATCGCTGCAAGAGGCGCTGAATGGGCAGATCGTCGTACGTGCATTTGGCCTCGACCAACTCATGCGGAGCCGTCTGGCTGACCAGATTGAAATGCTCGTTCGCAGTGCGTCGCACGCGCTGTACCTGTCGGCCATCCTGGCGCGCTCGACAAATGTCGCCGTGACCATCGTGGAGCTGCTGATCGTAGGGGCCGGCACGCTGTTGCTGTACCAGGGATTTCTCACCACGGGCTCGCTGGTGGCGTTTATCGGGCTTGTACTGAACGTGGACAGCGCGGTGTCGCACCTGTCGCAGGCATTGCCGGAATGGCTCCATGCTCCGGCTAGCGTGCAGCGCATCCAGGAACTGATGCAGGAGAAGCCGCAAGTGGATGACGCGCCGGGGGCATCGAGCTTGCCACACGCCAGGGAGAACGTCGCGTTCGAGGGCGTGAGTTTTGGTTATAGCCCTGGAACGACGGTTGTGCGAGACCTGACGGTCGAGATTCCTTTCGGCCGCTACACCGCCATCGTTGGGCCGAGCGGTTCGGGCAAAAGCACGTTGCTCACGCTGCTCGCACGCTTCTATGACCCAGACCAGGGAGTCGTGAAGCTCGACGGCACCGATCTACGCACGGCAAGCCAGGGGTCGCTCCGATCCCAGATGGGCATTGTCTTCCAGGAGTCGTTCCTGTTCAACACGACCGTCCGTGAGAACATTCGTATGGGTCGACCCGGAGCATCGAATGATGACGTGGCGGAGGCTGCCGCCGCCGCCCAGGTCCACGAAGCGATTCTCAGCCTTCCCGCCGGGTACGAGACC
>JAFAWJ010001122.1 GCA_019242065.1 Chloroflexota bacterium | reverse complement strand
TCCAGGTCGAAGCCGCCAGCGCACTGGCCCAGTGCCGCGACGCGCAGGCGATCACGCTGCTGCGCGAGTTCTGGCGGGACGACCTGGTACCGATCGACGTGCGCCGCGCGATCCTGATCGGCCTGGGCGCCTCGCCGCTGCCAGAGTCCGCCACATTCCTACTGGCGGCGATCGCCGACGAGCCACCCGCGCTGGCCGAAACCGCCCTCACCGCGCTGGCGAGCAGCCGTTTCGCCGCCGAATCTCGCCCCGTAGCAGCCGCCGGCGTCGCCGCGCGCCACAATCCCACCCTGCAGCGCCACTTCGACACGAAATTCGCAGTCTGAGTGTGTCAGCGTCGTATCTCCTCCGAGAATTGCGCCGACCGAGGGGTGGCTGTCGCATTTCATCGCGAATGGCGGGTGCGCAGACCTATGAACTGCTCAGAATGAGTAATCCATCCGATGTCGGCTGCCCGGTGCGTGTGCATAGTGGCTCCGCAACAGCATGTACACGCAACGAGGACGCCTGGCTCGGCATCACAGGGCACGACCCGACCCGGTGCACCTGGGACCCGGCGCCAATCCGGGCTCTCTTGGCACCAGCATCCTGGAATTGCAAGGACTCGCTGGCAACACCGCCGTAACCCGCATGCTGCGCGAAACTGGCGTAGCCCATATCTCGCGTGCCGTCGACAGCGACGCCGCGCCGCCATCCGCGCTCGACGACCCCAACTTCAACGCCGAGAGCATCGTCCACGACCTCCTGCGCGCCATCGACCAGAACGAGCACACGGTGGTTTTCGACGACCAGATGAAAGAAGACGCCGCGAAGGAGCGGCGCAACGTCGACTTCGCCAGGGTCGTCGCGGCCCTCGAGGACCGCACCCCGAGCCAGATCGCCGAAATCGAAAAACGCTATCGCGACTTCGAACACCGCGATCTCGCCTTCGATCTGTTCGAGGGTGGCGAATCGGGGCGCCAGTCGTCGCTGACGGCCGACCAGCGTGCCCGCATCGGCGTGCTGTTGCGGGGCACCCGCGGTGAGCCGATCCCGACGCAGGTGGCGGCCGACCTCAAGAAGTACCCACCCGATCTCGCCGCCCGCATCGGCGCCGCGCTGGTCAATAAGAGCAACGCCGCCGCGGCCTTGCAGCAGTTCGAGGCGGACGGGATCGAGGTCCACGAACTGTTGTGGGACGCGCTCGACGAACCGCACGTCGAACGGCTCATGGCGCTGTACCGCCGACCGGTCACGGAAGTCGCGGCGGTCGAGTCCTTCTTCGCACAGCATTTCGGGCCGGGCACTCTCGACACCACCCTGCTGTTCCGCCTGACTCCGCTGCAGCGCTCACGGCTTCTGGCGCTCCGACACGGTGACTGGGCTCAGGCCGACGCGTACGCGATCGAGCAGAAGCGACGCGCCATCGACGCGATTTCGAAAGACGAGAGGGACGATGCCGCTCTGGACGCAACGCCCGTCGGACTGATGATCCGCGAGCAGCGCGAAAAGAAAAAAGCGGAGCTCAGCGGGGACGTCGAGGGCATTCTGGACAACAACCGTCGCGAGGCACTGGCCGACCCGGCGAGCGCCGGCAAGTCATCCGGCCAGGTCGTCGCCGAGCGTTTGAAAACAATCCTCGAGCAGCGCGTCGGCGAATCGGGCGCGACGCTCGGGACGGACCTCAGCGCCGCGCTGCCGCGCGAACACGCGGCCATCATCGCCGCGGCCACTGACTCGTGGAACACCAGCGGCAGCGCCTCGCTGATCGAGTCGGCCGCCGCCGAACTGGTCGCCATGGAAAAGGATCACACGACCAGTGCCGAGAAGATCATCGCCACGCTGCGCTCATTCCGCAGCTTGGCCGAGCACGACCTGCGCGCCCGCGTGCTCGATCCGAGCGTCAAGCCGGAAGAAAAACAGGCCATCGGCAATGACATCCCCTCGGCGGTGACCCGGCTGGCGCAGAGTTACATCGAGCAGTACCGGGCAGCCTACGATCGCCAGCGAGGCGAGGGCCGCGCCTACGACGACATCATCAAGAGCGCCAGCGACGCCGACGAGACCTACATCGGCGACCTGACTGTGGGCGGCGGGCGTACGTCGGACCTCGGTGAGCTCGAGCGCGCCATGGACAAGCGTGACATTGACGCCGTCAAGGACATCTTGCGGCGCCAGCCCGGGCAGCAGGCAATCCGCGAGCTGATCGCCAGCTACAACCGCCTCGGCGACGGCCGCGACCTGCGCAAGGAGCTCTTTGGCACAACGCCCGACGGCAGCCAGCTGCCCGCCGAGGCGGCCGCCAACGACGACCTGCGCTGGATCTCCCATGGCCTGCTCACCGGACGCAACGCGGCGCAGATCGAGGAGCAGCTCGAAAAACCCGAGACCGCTACGACTCGCGACGGGTCCGCACAGTTGCCTGGCCAGGCGGAAGTCAGCTGGTTGACCACCGGCGGCCTGCACGAGTTCCAGGCGACGATGGCCAATCGCGGCGCGACCGGCAAGCTGCGCGAGATCGGCGGCGACCCCGAAACCGAGCAGCTGCTCAAATCATCCACCAGCCAGCTGATGCTGCTCAGCATGCAGTTCGCCGCCGCGCCACCGGACCAACGCCAGCACCTCCTCCTGGAAATTCGCAAGCTGCGCGCGACACTCACGGGTGACGCCGACGCGTACGAAAAAGACAACGAGCGCGTACTCGGCGAAATCCGCGGCGCGCTCAGTTTCGCGGTGTCGATCGCGCTGGCCGTGGCCTTGCCGGGCGCGGGCGCGGGGTTGGCGGCGTTCATCGAGGCCACCGCCGTGAACGTCGCGGCGAACGTCGCCGCCAACATGGTGATCAAAGGTGGCGATTACAACTGGGCCGACCTGAAGGGTGACGTCCTGGGCGGCGTGCTGGGTGCCGCCGGCGGCAAGTTCGGCGAGGAGTTGCTCGGCCGCGTGGTGGCCAAAATCGCACCCGCCACGGGGAAAGCGGCCGCCGACGTGGGCGAACGAGTCGGGATCCAGACCGCGCTGGCCAACGAGGTCTCGAGTGTCGCGACCAGCGGCGAGCGGGTCGCGGTCGGGACCGAGGAGTTCGAAGCCCGCGAAGCCGGTCACGAGACAGCCGAGACCGTCACGGAAGCCGGTCAGCCCTCGACGCCGGGTCTTGCGGAGAAGGGCGCCCGCGAAGTCGGTGGGTTCTTCGGAGGCATCTACGGCGCGAAGCTGTACACGGGCGACTTCGGCCTGTCAGTTGAGGAGTTGCTCAAGGCGTTGGCGACGACCGGCGCCGGCAAGGCGGCCCACCACAAGGGCGGCCAGGCGCATGAGAGCGAGGAACAACATCCGACTGAGGAGACGAAGACCCTCGAACCAGACGAGATCCCCGCGGCCGTCCCGATGACGGTCGAGCCACCCACTACAAATACCAACACCAGCGCCGACACCGACGCCTTCGGCCCGCGGACAGCCGGCGACATGCTCGCCGACAATGGCCTGCCACCCGACAGCGCCGCGGCCTTCCAGGCCTTCGCCGACGAGCACGACGTGGTCATCAAAGTTCGCCCGACCAACACCGCCTCGTTGCCGGTTCTGCAAGAAGGCGGCCTGCCAAAAGCCGAGATCGTCAAAGCCAAGACCCTCAATCGCACCGACATGCTCATCGGCGGCCCGCCGGGCCAGCAGGGCAAAGTCGGTTTCTTCGAGCCGACCATGCCGCCCGGCGACATCCTGGACGTCCTCAGCCCCGAGGCACGCCAGCAGGTGATTGACCGCTTCAACCAGCGCCTGGAGGAATACCACCACTACCGCGACGAGTACGCGCAGCTTGCCGCCGAAGGTCTGGTGCGCATCGAAAACGGAGTCCTACAGATCGCCGACCCGCGCCAGGCCGCGACACCCGACGCGCCCCGCGGGCCATTCAAAGACGTCGGTGGCGACCACGACGTGTATGACATCCGCCACTCCGACGGCTCACCACTCACCGACGCGCAACGCGCCCTGGCCAGCAACATGCTGCGCTCGATGGGCATCAACGTCGAGCACGGCTACCACACGGCCTGGCAGCAGGACAGTCCCGGCACGTACTCGCCTGAAGCCGACGCCAAGATCCGCAACCAGCACACCGACCGCGAGCCACTGGTCGCCTTCGTGCCGAAGTCGCCGCCGCGCGAGGTCTTCGCCGACACCGAAGTGCACGGTCCCGAGCGCACGCCTGGTGTGCACGATCGCCACCGCCCGTTGAAGGGCGCCACGGAGGTTGCGCCAGGTCCACATGGCACCGGCGGCCCCGACGAGCTCCACGACACGAACGAGACCGACTTCAGCACCGTCGGCGAGTCGAAGACAGGGACGTCACGGCCGACGGTGCGCGAAGCCAGGCCAGTCCACCCCCGACCTGCGCGCGACGCGGCCACCATCGCCGAGGTCCAGCAAGTGCTCCCCGAGCTGGAGGGCAGCCGCAAATTTATCGATCGCTATACGGCCGCGCTGGTCACGCAGAAGCGACTGAACGTCGAGATCCTCGAAGAGCTCGACCGCGTTGATCCCAAAGACTGGCCCGACTTCGGTGACGACTCGATCACGCCGCGGGACTACATCGTCGTCGAGCATCCTCGGCTGGGCATGCTGCCCATTCGCAAAGGCACCACCGGCAACGAGCTGGGTGGTGGCGAAGTCATCATCAGCCAGCGTCAGTCAAAGCCCGAGATCAAGCGGACGTTACGCCACGAGATCAACCACGCCCTGCGCCCGCCGTCGGAGCCGGGCTCGTTGCAGAACTACAAAGACGAATTCGACGCCTACTGGGTGGATGGCACCTTTTCAGATAGGCGCGCCAACGAGCGCCCCGAAGCTATTCGCGAGCACATCCTGGACAAGTATCCGAGCCTGGCCGACTCGTACCAGCATGACCCGACCTTCCAGGAGTCGGTCGACGCGTACACGGCGCCTGAGGGCAACACGCTGAACTCACTGGTGTGGGCGAATGTCCAGGAGCTGATCTACCAGAACGGGGCGACGCGCGACGAGCAGATCTACGAGAACCTGATGGCCGCCAATTCCGAGGAGCGCCACCTGCTACGCGACAACCCGAACTTCCAGGCGCTGCTGAAGGATCTGCCGGCGGACGTGCAGGCAAAGATCCAGTCCATCCTCCGCGCGCCGTGAGCCTTTAGCGGGCGCTCGCGCTCCGCCGCCGCGATCGGGACTGCCACCATGGTTGCGGCCGCCTGCGACTCACAACAGCGGTGTGCTCTGTCGGCTTCTCCCCCGACGCAACCTCCCGCCCCTGTCGCACCCGCGCCTCGCCCTGCGCCTTCCCCCACGGCCGCCGCTCCAGCCGTCGACCCAGCGCTTTTTCAAACTGTCGCCACCGCGCCGCGTCCTCCGGCGTCAGCAGCGTGATGGCCACGCCGGCGCGCCCCATCCGACCCGTGCGGCCCGCCCGATGCGTGAACCACTCGGGCGACTCCGGCAGCTCGTAGTTGATCACCTGCCCCACCTCGGGCACGTCCAGTCCGCGCGCCGCGACGTTGGTCGCCAGCAGGATCGGCACCTCGCCCGAGCGAAAGCTCGCCATCACGCGCTCCCGCGCGTTCTGACTCAGGTTGCCCTGTAGGGCCGCCGTCGGATAGCCCATGGCCTCCAGCCGCTGCGCCAGCTTTTTCACCCCGTGCTTGGTGCGTCCGAACACGATGACCGCCTCGTCCCCACGTCGGTCCAGCAGCGCGCGCAGCGCATCCAGTCGCGACACGTCGCCCATGTCGTAGACCACGTGCTGGATCTCCGGCGGCGCGGGCGTCTCGGCGTCGACCTCGATAGTCACCGCGTCGTGGACGTGGCGCGCGGCGATACCCGCGACCCATTCGGGCAGCGTCGCCGAAAACAGCGCCGTCTGTCGACGCTCTGGCGCGTAGCCCAGAATGCGTTCCACGTCCGGGGCGAAGCCGCGGTCGAGCATCTCGTCCGCCTCGTCGAGCACCACCAGCCGCAAGCGGTCGAGCGACAGGTTGCCCTGCCGCAGATGGTCGAGCGTGCGCCCCGGCGTGCCGATGACGATCTGCGCCGTTTTGAGCAACTGCTGCTCGGGGCCGAGCGATCGCCCGCCATGCAGCAGCGCATGCCGCAATCGCCGAGTGGCCGCCAGCGGTGCGAGCACCGAAGCGACCTGGATCGCGAGCTCGCGGGTCGGCACCAGGACCAGCGCCTGGATTGCGCGCAGGTTGGGGTCCACGCGTGTGACGAGCGGCAGCACGAACGCCAGGGTCTTGCCCGAGCCCGTGCGTGCCTGTCCGATGACGTCCTGCCCGGACAGGAGCACGGGGATGGCGGCGGCCTGGATCGGCGTTGGTGTGACGAGGTTCTGTGCGTCGAGTACGCGTCGCAGCGCGGGCTGCAAGT
>JAFAWJ010000549.1 GCA_019242065.1 Chloroflexota bacterium | reverse complement strand
AATGCCACTCCCGGCTAATTCGTCGCACGCGGCCTCGAGCCTCGGGCGTAGCGCGCGCAGGCGGACCAGTTCCTCTAACGTCAGCCCATGCTCGGCGCCACCCAGGAGCAGAGCCGATTCGTCCGCCAGTAGCAGGCCAAGCAGCGTCCGCCACTCCAGCGTCCTTCGGACCGGGCAACCGAGCACCTCGAGCGTCTGCGTTTACGCCGTGGGTGCGATCTGGAGTTCAGCATACGCGCCTGCCGTGCGCTCCCACGCAGTGGGCGGAGCACCGTCTTCCAGACATTGGCCATGACAGGCCCGCATGAGCAGCCAACGCTTGTCTTCGTCGACAGCAACGAGGTCGGGCACGAAGCCGGGGACGGAGTTGGCCAGGAACTGGGACAGCCGAGGCTCGCGGGCATAGGAGCGCGGCCACGACGGACTCCAGCCCGCTCCGCCTGACAATCGCCAGGGTGTCCTCGAACTCGTCCTCGGTCAATGCCGTCGGTGAGTGGACGTCCTCCTCCCGTCTGGGGGGTTTCAACAGGCCCTCGTCCTGATGCCGTGACCTCGTCCTGATGCCGTGACGGCATGACCGTCAACGATCGTGGCATCGACGATCACGATGTGCTGCTCGTGCGCGGGCGGGTCTCCATCAGATCCAGAAGATCCGACGGAAACGTGTCGGCCAGAACGGCGCGTCCACGCTGCCAGGCGCTCTCGAAGGCGGCGTCGCCGAGGCATGACCGCGCCTGGGCGAGCGGCTCTTCGAGCTCCGCCAGCTCCACAGGTTCGACAGGCGACCCGATGCGTTCGCGAATGGCAGCGGCGCTGGCGATCAGCCGCACCGTCGTCGCCGCCTCAGGCCTGGTATCGATCGCCAGCGCCTCGAGTGTCTCAGCAACCCCGAGTAGCGCGTGCGCGCCGGCATACAACCGGAGTGCCTCTCGCAGCAAGGGCTCGCTTGTCGAGGGCGTGCCGCGCACGGCAGCCAACCGGCCGAGGATCACCAGGACCTGGGCGAGCCGAATCGCATCCCCAAGCGGACGCCACAACGCCACACTCTCTTCGAGCGCTTCGGCTGCTCGCTCGAGGTCGCCTCGCAGCAACGCCAGTTTGCCACGGCCCGCGAGCGCCCGTGCAGTGTCGCGTGCGGTGCCAAGGGCGCGAGCGGTCTCCAGAGATTGTTCGAACAGCTCAGTCGCGGAGACAAGATCGCCGCGGTCGTGTGCCGTCCAACCCAGCACCAGTTGCGCCTGCAGGACGCCCCAGCGGTCGTGCAGCTCGTCAGCCAGCCTCAGGCTTTGCGTAGCGAGCGCCCGGGCACGCTCAAAGTCGCCCTGTAGACGTACGACGTCGGCGAGATTGTGCAGGGAGAGTGCCAGCATCCAGCGATCACCCAACTGGCGCGCGAGGGCTGCTGCTTCCTCACCCAGGGCCAGTGCTCGCGTGTAGGCATTCCGATTCCGTGACACGCCGGCCAGGATGTTCAGGCAGTGCGCAAGGCTACCGAGGGCTCCTGTGGTGCGTGCCAGCTCAGCTCCCCGCAGGGCAGCGGCCTCCGCCGCGGAGTAGTCCGTTTGCGTGTAGGTAATCACCGCCAGGCCGACGAACGCGTCGAGCGCCTCGAGGCACGTGTCCGCGCTCGCCACGGCGCCCAGGGCATGCTCCAGACGTTGGCGGCCCTCGCCAAAGTGGCAGCGGATGTACCAGAAGCGCCACAGCGCGCCTGCCAATCGGACCGCGCGCTCGCCATCGCGCAGGTGGTCGACGAGAAACGCGAGTGCCACCCGGAGGTTGGCATGCTCCTGGTCGAGCCAGGTCAGCCAACCGAGCTGATCGCCGGCGAACACGTGCTGGCTTGCCGTTGCGGCCAGATCCGAAAAGTAGGCTGCGTGCGCCTCCTGGATGAGCGACGACTCGTCGCGGGCCTCGAGTTGCTCCCTCGCGTACTCCCGCACCGTTTCCAGGAGCACGAAACGTGGCTGGCCCGTGGCATCCAGTAGCCGGGTGATCAGGCTCTGGTCGAGGAGGACTTGTAGACCGTCGAGCACGTCGTTCTGGCCCACGAATGGACCCAGTACGGCGTTTGCGGCCGGCAGACTGCAGCCACCGGTAAACACGCCCAGCCCGCGGAACAATTTCTGCACCGATGCTGACAGGAGGGCCTCACTCCACTCGAGCGTGGCCCGCAGCGTCTGGTGCCGAGCCGGAGCGTCGACCGGGCCACCTGTCAGCAGCTCCAGTGGTTGGTCGAGCTCCGCGAGAAGCGTCGCTGGAGGCAAAAGCGCGCACCGAGCCGCCGCGAGCTCGATTGCCAACGGTAGGCCATCCAGGTGACGACAGATTGCGCTCACCGTGGTGACGTTGGCTTCATCCAGGACGAACTCTGGCGTCATCAGCCGCGCACGCTCCGCAAAAAGGCGCACCGCCGGTGAAGCGACCATCTCAGGAAGCTCGGGTGTACCGTCGGCGGGCGGCGTCGCCAGACCGGTCAGGGGAAGACGCTGCTCGCCGTGGAGTCGAAGGGGCGCCCGGCTCGTGACCAGCAAGGTCACATCGGGGCAGCCGGCCAGGAGGTCCGCCAGCAGTGGCGCCGCACCGAGCACCTGTTCGAAGTTGTCGAGCACAAGCAACATGCAACGTGCGCGGAGCGTGGCGAGCAGCACGTCGCGTGCGCTCTGGGCGCCTTGTTCGCGCAGCCCAAGGCTGGCGGTAATGGTCGCGGCGACCAGCTGATGTTCATGGACGGATGCGAGGTCGACCACCGTGGCGCCGGCCGCGTAGTGCTCGCCCAGCTGTGCCGCCGCCTCGAAGGCCAATCGAGTTTTGCCGACCCCGCCGGTGCCGGTGAGCGTGATCAGTCGGGCACGCGGCTTCGGCGGCCTCAACCACCCGAGCAAGCGCTCCAGGTCACGTTCGCGACCGACCAGTGATGAGGAGCGGCTCTGCACTGAGCGCGCCGCGGCCGGGGCCGACGGCGAACTTGTGGGGCGAGCGCTGGCAACGAAGGCCGCACGCTCGTTCGGTGCCAGTGCCAGCGCATCGGCCAGGAGCCTCAGCGTCGCCGGCCGCGGCGCCGTGCGCCGACCGCGCTCGAGTGCGGCGACCGCGTCGACGCTTATTCCGGCACGCTCCGCGAGTGCCTCCTGTGACAGCCCGGCTGCCACGCGTGCCCGGCGCAAGTGTGCGCCGAAGGTGGTCGACCCGACGTCGCTCATGCCGTACTGGCCATGCAAGTGCTCACTACATCCTACTGAGCCAGGACGCCATGTCAGGGGGGTGTCAGGGTGCTGTCGGTAGCCGACCAATCGGCACCAGCGCAGGCTGGGTGCCATGGCAAAGCAATCTCTTCAGCGATTTACTCGAGTTGTTGCCAGTGCAGTACTGCGGCCCCTGGCCGTCGTGTTGCTGCTCGCCAACGGCTTGCTGGCGACGCAGCCGACCACACCGATCGTCCAGGCCGCCACTCTGGCCGACAGCCTTGCCCCACAGAGCGGCGACGCGGTCCAGACCAAGGGCGGCGAAGTGCTGCATTCGACGACCACCTACGCGATCTACTGGAAGCAGGTCGACCTGTCGTTCCTGGGACAGACATTTTATTACGAAGCGACGCGCTGCTATGGGCCCGGGTGCCTGCACAGCTACGGAACCGACAAGAGTTACGAGGACGCGACTGGCACCTTCTTCCAGGACGTGGGCGGTAGCTCCTGGTATGGCATCCTCGGCCAGTACTGGGACGACAACGCGCCGAATGGCCAGCCGGTGCCGGTCTTCAACGAGTCACATCTTGGCGGTACCTTTGAGGATAACCGCGACTATCCGAACCTCGGTCGAGGTGTGCCCGCCGCCACGCTACAGGCCGGCGACATTCAAACGGAGATCAATTACGCGGTGCAGCAGAACGGCTGGTCCGTGAATGCGGACAGCGTCTTCTTCCTGTACATCCCCGAGGAGGTGCAGGCGTGCAACGGCGCCGGCGAGTGCACCGCGTCCACGGTCAATGGCGATGCGTGCGGGTTCCACGACACCACGACCATCGATAACCAGCAGGTCGTCTACGCCGTGATTCCCAGCCCCGGCGACACAGCCGGCTGTGACAGTACCGTCACCTCGCCGCATAACGACCTGATGGTGGACAACGCCATCAATGCCGAAGCCCACGAGCTCGTCGAGGGTACGGTGAATCCGCTGAACTTCACCGGCTGGAGCGATCCAGTAGCGGATTCGTCCGCCACCGGCGGTGAGGTGGCCGACAAGTGCGCGTCAGATTTTCCTGGTCGCGGCTCCGTGTTGGCCGACGGCGGCGACATCACCCTGAATGGCCATGACTATATCCTCCAATCGCTCTGGAGCGACCTGGATGGTGGCTGCACGCTCGGGCGCGTCCCACCGCCGTATATCGACAGCCTGAACAATCCCGTCCTGGCGATTGGAGCCAGCAACGCCACGTTCGCCGTCGACGGCCACAGCTTCGCTCCGACCGCGACGGTGGACTGGAATGGCACTCCGCTGCCGACCACTTTCATCTCGGACCACGGCCTGGTCGCCAGCGTGCCAGCCAACCTGCTGGCCAACCAGAGCGTGGCCAGCATCACCGTTGTCCAGACGAACACCACCGGCGGCACGTCGAATCCGCAGCTCCTGTATGTCCTGCCCAACGGCAACGTCAGCGTGACCGGTTCGGGCGTGGCGGGCTACACGGGCGGAGCCGCGACATTTGGCAGCTCGCCCAATATGGTGACGCTCACCTCGGACGGGGGAAGCGGCACTTTTGGCTACCTCCAGTTTGGTGGCGACCCACTGTCGGCCACACTCCCGCCGCGCAACTCGGGTGGTTTCTTCGAGGCGTACGCCAGCCCGAACAGCTTCAGCGGCCTCAC
>JAFAWJ010000532.1 GCA_019242065.1 Chloroflexota bacterium | reverse complement strand
CACGTGACGTGCCCAACGCGCTGTTTGTCGTGGCCGATGCGGGCGACGTTCTGGGCACGCTTGGTGGCTGCGTTGACGAGTTGAGCATCACGCTGCCGTGGGGCTCGCTCTTGCGCCGTGTGCTGTCGGGCGAGCGCGCGTTCGCGCTGGCGGTGGCGGGCGCGCTCTGACCAGGCGGTCGCGTGACGACGCTCGTGTCAGTTACTGAGCGCGATCACCTCGACGTCGCCCTTGATGACCCCCTGGCTGCCTTCTCGGGCGCGCTCACCGAGGCAGGCCTCACGATCGAGGCCTGTCGGCAGGCGACGACGTCCGACGTCGAGGCACTTGATTCGAGCTGGGCCAAACGCCTCGGCATCCCGAAGCGTCGACCGGCGTGGCTGCTCGTGGCCAGGCAGCCTTGAGCTTCGGCAACCCAGGGCGGCGATCCGCCTGGCCACTCGGGCGCGTAGACAGCTCTAGGCCGGAAGTGGCTGGAGGCGCATCGTCAGCACCCCGCCCGTGGGCTGGGCTTCGACGATCTTGAACCCCGCGCTTGGCAGACCGTCGGGGAACAGGCGCTTGCCACCGCCCAGGATCGCCGGGTAGACCATCAGCCGGTACTCGTCGACGAGCTGGTTTTCGGCCAGGCCGCGGACGAGTTGGCCGCTGCCGGCGACCAGGATGTCGCCGCCGGGCTGCGCCTTGAGCTTGCGCACTTCGTCGGCGAGGTTGCCGCGCAGGATGACGGAATTTGTCCAGTCGGCGGTGTGCAGCGTGCTCGAGAGGACGTACTTGCGGATCGAATTCATTTTGGCGGCGAAGCCCTGGTCGTCGGTGATGTTGGGCCACGCGGCGGCGAAGCCGGTATAGGTAACGCGGCCGAGGAGCAGGGCATCGGCGGCCATCAGCTCGTCGAACTTGAACTTGTCGCCGTCGGGGCCGCGTTCGAAGCGGAAGGCCCAGCCGCCGGCAGGCGACTTTTCGGCGCCGCCCGGATCTTCCATAACACCGTCGAGGGTGACGAACTCGCTGACTACCAGTCGCATGTCAACACATCGAACGACGTGGCGTGAAATCGACACGTCGCGCATGGGCAGCGCGAGCCCCTCATGTTGAGTACTGCGAAAACGCCGCCGTCGTGGCTCTTGCCCGCCAGTCGGTGAGCACATTGACCAGCGCGGGCGCGTCAGCTTTGAAGGCGCGCTCCAGCGCGGGACGGATCTGCGCCGGCTCCTCCACATACTCGCCGTGGCAGCCGAGCGCCTCGGCCATCTTGTGAAACTTCGTATACCCCAGCTCACGCCCCGTCTTTTCGCGATTCGGATCCGCCGTCCACCCACCGTTCAGGCTCACCACCGTCACCACCGGGATGTTGAAGCGCGCACATGTATCCAGCTCCATTGCATTGAGTCCGAACGAGCCGTCGCCGTGCAGCACCAGCACCTGGTTGTCGGGCTTGGCCACCTTGGCCCCAATGCCGAACGGCAGACCCACCCCCATCGTCCCGAACACGCCCGAGTTCAGCCGATGGCGGGCCACATACGTCGGAATCGACTGACGCCCGTAGTTCAGGATCTCCTGGCCATCCACCACCAGGATCGCGTCCCGATCCAGGAAATCGCGCACCTCTTTACATAATCGCAGCGGATGGATCGGCTGCTGGTCGGTGCTCATCACCTTTTCGGCGTCGGCCCGCTTGGACTCCTCAACCTCTGACAGGTGCTGGCGCCATCCCGCGAAGCGCTTCGAATCCAACCGATTCGGCAGCGCCTCGAGCAACTGCCGCAGCACGGCGCGCGCGTCGCCGACGATGCCTACGTCCGCTGGATGGTTGTGGCCGATCTCGCCGGGGTCGATGTCGACCTGAATCAAGCGCGCCGCCGCGTTGAAGCGCGGCGGGGACAGATGCCCGATGACGTAGTTGATGCGCGTCCCGATGAGCAGCGCCAGGTCCGCCTCGCGGAACGCGGTCGAGCGCGCGGTCAGAAACGACAGCGCGTGGTCATCGGGGACCACGCCACGACCCTGCGGCGTCGTATAGAACGGAATGCCGGTCGCTTCGACAAGCTGCTGCAGCTCGGCCTCGGCCCCTGACCATAGGATGCCGCTGCCCGTCAGGATCAACGGTCGCTCGGCTTGCGCCAGCAAACGACACGCCTCGTCGATCAGGGCCGGATCGCCACGCGGTCGCACGCGATAGCTGTCAACGCCGATTTCGGGATAGACGATGTCATCTTCTTCGATCTGGCGGTACAGCACATCGCCCGGCATGTCGAGGTACACCGGACCCGGTCGACCGCTCAGCGCGTTGCGCGCGGCGGTGGCGACGAACTCGGGCACGCGTCGCGGATCGGTCACCTGCTCGGCCCACTTGGTGATCGGTTTAAACGCCGAGACCTGGTCCATCTCCTGGAAGGCGCCCTTGCCGCGCTGGCTGATGGGCGCTGAGCCGCCGATGGCCAGCAGCGGGGCACAATCGGCCCAGGCGTTGGCGACGCCGGTGATCAGGTTGGTGGCGCCAGGACCGGAGGCGGCCATGCATACGCCGAGGGTGTTTTTCACCCGGCCGTACGCATGCGCCATCATCGCCGCGGCCTGCTCGTGGCGGACGTCGATGGCCCGCAGGCCCTCCTCGACCGAGGCGGTCTCGGCGGCCATCATCGGGCCGCCCATGATGTAGAAGAAGGTATCGGTGTGCAGACGGCGCAGTGAACGAGCCAGGATCTGGGAGCCGTTGACGAGGGCCACGGGTTAGATCACCTCCTGTGCTTTGAGCGCGTCGAGCTGGTCTGGCGTATAGCCGAGGAGCTGGCCGTACACGTGCAGGTTGTCCTGTCCAAGCAGCGGCGCCGACGCGACTGGGACGCATGAATCCGACATCTTGACCGGCCAGCCTGGCATGCGCATGTCGCCGCGGACCGGGTGGTTGATGGCGGGGAACATGCCGCGCTCCTGCAGGAACGGATCGTTGATCAGCTCGTCGGTGTCATAGACGGCCCCGGCCGGCACGCCTGCCTTGCCCAGAATCTCCATGACTTCGCGCTTGGTGCGTTGGGCAACCCAGGGGGAGATGATCGCGTCGACCTCGTCGCGGTGCTCCCAGCGATCGGTGTTGTCCTTGAAGCGCGGATCGTCCACCAGGTCGTCGCGCTCGATGATGCGCAGCAGCCGCTCCCAGTGGTGGTTCGCGGCGCGGGTGGTGTAAATGTAGCAGTAGTCGTTCGCGCCACCGCCCCTGCAGGCATAGGCTTCGCTGGGCGCATTGGTGCCCATGACGCCGCGATTGCCGACGCGCGGTGCGGGTGTATTCCACATCAGCTGTGACGAGTACGCGATCCGACAGAAATTGATGACCGCTTCCTGC
>JAFAWJ010000031.1 GCA_019242065.1 Chloroflexota bacterium | reverse complement strand
CTCGCCGCCGCTGGCCTGGTAGTGCTGATGATCGGCGCGACGGTGCTGACGCCGATCATGATCGCACCAGACCCGGTGATGACGCTGATTCCGGCGAGCGTCGGCGCAGTGGCCGCCTTTGTCGCCTACGCCCGAGTGCGCCTGGCGCCACTTCGCCCCCGCGCGTAGCCACCGGACTCAAAGCCCCCGCGCGACAACACGACGAAGCGCCCTGGCGTAAGCCCCTCACCACGAGGGCTGCCACGGGCGCTTCAACATCACCGCGACAGTCGCGCATACGCCTGAAAACCCCGCGCGCAATACACGACGAAGCGCGAGCACCGGCGGCAAAGGCCCAACCCGTGCTACCGCTGGCGGAAGCGTGCGGCCCGTGGCCGAGCAGCGGATGAGAACCCCGCGCTTCGTGGTCCGTCCAGCGCGGGCCGTTTCCGCATCGCCGCTCAGTGCGCAGGTCGATACCTCCATCGACACCACTCGAGCGCTGCACTGAAGCCGCGCGCCCGGTGCTGCGATACTGAGTCGTGGCGTCCTTCCTGGTCACCGGCAATCCCGGATCAGGAAAATCGACGCTCGCCCGAGCGCTGGCTCGTCGGGGCTTCGCCACGATCGATCCCGACGACGACCCTGAGCTGTCCCATTGGGAAGACGACGCCGGCAACCAGCCGTCACGGGCCGACGGGCCAAGGGCGCCGGACGAGCGCTGGCTCAAGGCACACCACTGAGTTTGGAATCGATCTCGGCTCCAGGACCTGTTGTCCCAACAGCCAGGACCCGTGTTCGTGTGCGGCATCGCGCTGAACATCGATCAGATCCTCGACGTGTTGGACCGTGTTTTCTTGCTCCGTATCGACGCCGGCACACAGGAGGAGCGTTTAATCGCGCACGATACTGCCCACCCTCCGGGCCGCACTGAAGCCGGTCCACATCAGATCCGAGACGGCCGGCCTGTCTTCGAGGCGCAGATGCTCAAACTCGGCGCGATCGCGCTTGATGGAAGAGCGTCGACGGATGCAGTGGCAGATCAGCTGGTGGCTCTGGTGTTCGGCGATAGATGAGCAACGCTCTACCTCCGCCAGCCTGCGACAGCGCTGGGTGGACGTCGACCGTTTCTCTGTGCCCTTGGTCAGCAAGCTGTCCGCTCGTCGACTCCCACATGGGCAGTTGGGCATTGCCGGTTCAGCCGCGGCGTCTCGATCGACTGGATCACGTCTTCATCGATCACGACATGAAGGCTGCTGCTCTCGGGGCAAACGTGAAAGTGGCACTGATTCGCCGCGGTGGTTGTCGCTGGCTGTGGCTTGGCGAGCGCGAGCTCAGGGCCGCATGCGCGTGCGATCACCGCAGGGCAACTACTGGCTTCCGTTCTTGCCTGACGCCTACTTCGAAGTGATTTATCCGAATGGCGACGTCCAATGCACGCTCGTCGAGATCGACATGGGCGCGGGCTCGTCAAACGCCTGAAGGACATTTCCGTTCGTATGATTACGTGAGCGAGGGTCGAGGTCTTAGACCAAATCGTGAGCCGCGAGCCTGTCCTTATCGAGCTCGTCAGGTAAGTCGACGTCGTCGAGCAGGTCCATCTCGATTTCGAGCGAAGGCTCCGCCGCCTGGTTCGCGTTGACCAATGGCGGCAGGCTCATTTCGCGATGATGGTAGCCGTTTTTGAGGGAAGCCTCGCGGAGTGCAAGGCCTGGATGTTGGATGCCGCGCCTCCGCAGCCAGCTAAAGATACGAGCTTCCTTTCTGTTCACGCCCGATGGCACCGTCGCTCAGCGCGGGCGCCTGGGAGGGAGGACCCCGTGATCACGTGCTCGCCCGAGGGCATCCTCACGCGCAGCGCTGACTAGGGTAGTAAGAAAGGCGTCACACACCTCGCGTGAGGTGCCAGTGAACCGAGTGATGGCATGATCGGCGACCGGGCCAAGGATGCATTGGCCGTGGCGGACAGTGAGCGTCATGAGCATCATGAGTCGTTCGTCGTCCTCGGGCAGATCGCGGACCAGGTCGACCAGAAGTTTGAGGGCGTTGGTGTGCTCGGTCAGGGCGGCGGGGGTGGCGGGTGCCTCCTGGTGGCCGCGGAGCATGGTGGCGTGGACGAGGAGGTAGTCAATGAAGGGGTCGTACGCGGGACTGGCCATGGGGTCGCGGAGAGAATTCTGCCACGTTGCTGGTAGACGCTGGATAACTGCCCATCTTTGTGGCGAGGCGTGCCGCCGCCGTGCCCAAGGCGCGCGGTGTGCGCTTGTTGTCCGTGATTGTCACGGTAGTAGAGTCCCAAGATGTGTGGGGTCTCCGGTCAAGCCGTTGACGAGGACGGCCATCGGTGGTTCTCATCGGAAGTGTTCGAAGCAACCGATGAGGAGAACCAGACGATGGCCGAGAACCTGAGCATGGCACTCGCCGAACTGTTGCGCAAGGCCGATGCCGAGCCCGATGTG
>JAFAWJ010001188.1 GCA_019242065.1 Chloroflexota bacterium | reverse complement strand
GTGATGCTGGCCAGAATCGCCTGCACACCGCCCACCTTCCTCAGCAGGACCTCGCGCGCCATCGGCTCGTCGGCCTGCCACTGCTCGACCCCCAGGCCGGCATCCAACAGCGGCCGCGTCGACCCATCGGGAAATCGGCGCGTGACGAGGACCGATCCGCCTGCATCACCCGTCGACACGTTCAGAACCACACCGCTTTGTCGACGACGTTGACCAGCGGCTCGCCCCGCACAAATCGCTGACCGTTGTCGAGGAGAATCGCCAGGCGCCGGTCGTCCAGGTAGGGTCCGAAGCCCGCCGTGTGCGGCGTCAACAGCACATTTGGCGCGTCCCACAGCGGGTGGTCGGCGGGCAGTGGCTCTTCCTCATACACATCCAGCCCGGCGCCCGCGATCCGGCCCGACTGGAGTGCCTCCACCAGGTCGTGCAAGCGCGTAGTCTTGCCGCGTCCGATGTTGATAAAGAACGCTGTCGGCTTCATCTTCGCAAAGCGGGCCGCGTTCATCAGGCCCTCCGTCTCGGGCGTGTGCGGGATGGTGAGAATCACGAAGTCCGCGCGCGGGAGCAGGTCGTCGAGATGGTCGGGGGTATACAGCTCGACCACCCCCGGCGGCGCGTCATGCTGGCGCGCGTCCAGGCCGATGACACGCATGCCAAACGCCGCACACTTTGTGGCCGTCTCGGCGCCGATACCGCCGACACCTACGATCAAGGCCGTCGACTCCGGCAGGTGGACCACCCCCGCATCCAGTCGATCGGGTGCCCACTCGTGCCGGATCTGGCGCGGAATATAGCGCTGGAAGCCTCGGGCCAACGCCAGCACGAACGCCATGATGTGGGCCGCGATGTGCTCGTTGAAGATGCCACGCTGATTGGTGACGATCACCGGGTGGGCGATCAGCTCGGGATAGTAGAAGCCGGCTGGCGGGGCGATGGCCGGCGCCTGCAGCCACTTCAACTGGCCGGCCTGCCGCAGCACGTCGGCCGGCAGCGTGCCGAAGGCCGCATCGGCGTCGGCGATCTGCTGGCGCGCATCCTCGGGTGATTCCGCGACGACGACCTCGAAGGCTGGCACTTTCTGGGCCAGGGTGGCTGCCCAGCTACGCGTGGTCTCGGTCTGGGGCGGCAGAAACACAAACTTGGGCATGGGATGCTGACCAGGGTAGCGCTCGACGGCGCGATATGATCAACGCCATGCGACTCTGGAAGCTCGGCCATGTGCTCCTGCGTGTCAGCGACGAGGAACGCGCACGCTGGTTTTACTGTGACGTCCTCGGCCTGAAGGTCGCCGAGCGCGATCCCGATCATGGTGGCCTGTTCACCACCCTCGGCGACGGCTTCCACACGCTCGACTTCGCCAAACACCCGGCGGGCGAGCAGGCGCAGAAGCCGAGCCGCGACCAGCTCGGCTTGATCCACATCGCCTTTCAGGTCGAGAACTACGCCGATTTGCGCGACGCGTACACCAACCTGTTGCGCAACGGCGTCGCCATCGACCATGCCACCGACCACGAAAATCAGCGCAGTCTGTACTTCCGCGACCCCGATGGCAACGGCCTCGAAATCTATTACGAGTTCCCTTGTGCGCGACAGATCTTCCCAAATGGTCGACATGACATCGACACCGCCCTGGAAGTCGGCGGTCCGGACGACCCGCTTCCCGCCTGGCTCCAGGAAACGTGGCCCGGCCCGGAGCTGCAGGCCCGCATCGACGCGCTCCGTGAACCCGCCGCGGGCGTGGCAAGCTGAGCCGCCCGATGACTGCCTCAGCTTCGCGGACCTTTAATTTCGGAGCCGGCAACCCGGATCCTGGTGTCTTCCCGTCGCGCGACCTTGGCGAAGCCGCACGTCGCGTGCTCACCCGCACGGGCGCCGAGCTTGCGCACTACCCTGAGGCGCGCGGGCTGCCGGAGCTGCGCGGCGTCGCACAGCAGCGCTTCGAGCACAACCACCACGTCCGCCCGCCGCTCGAGAACATCGTCATCACCAACGGCGCCATGCAGGGCCTGCAGCTCAGCGCCCAGGGTCTCGCCCGTCCTGGCGATACGGTGCTCATGGAGGAGTTCGAATATAGCGGCACGATCCGCGTCTTCAACCAGTGCGGGCTGAAGCTGGTGCCGGTGCCCGTCGACGAGCAGGGCATGCGCATGGACGCCCTGGCCACCATCCTCGACCAGCAAGCCGCCGCAGGCCAACGACCGGCCTTCATTTACACCACCGCGAGCTATCAGAATCCGACCGGCACCAGCCAGCCCCTGGAGCACCGCCAACAGCTGCTGGACCAGGCGCGCAAGCACCACGTGCTGATTGTGGAGGACGATACCTACGGCGACATCAGCTTCGAGCCGCTGAGCGTCCCGGCCATCTACGCGCTGGCCAATCCTGGCGAGGTCATGTACATCGGCTCGTTCTCCAAAATTCTCGGACCTGGCATCCGCCTGGGCTTTTTCATCGCCGACGAACCGACCATCACCCGCCTGATGCCGTGGAAGATGGACGGTGGGACGTCCATGCTCTCTCAGCTCGTGGCGGCCGAGTACTTCAGGGACCACCTATGGGACCACATTGAAGAAGGTCGCCAGGCGGTCAAAGACAAGCGCAACGCGCTGCTCGACGCACTCGAAAGTGAGTTCGGCACGGTGCCCGGCATGAGCTGGACCCAGCCAGCTGGTGGTCTCTTCCTGTGGGTCAAGCTGCCGGAGGACGTGGACCGCGCGCACCTGCAGGAGCTGGCGGCGGCTCGCGGGATTACCTACGCGACGGGCCAGGCGTTCCACACCCTCAGCTCGGATGTCGCCTATTTACGATTGGCGTTCGGCTGGATAGAAAAAGACGATATTGCCGACGGCGTTCACGCGCTGGCCGAATGCGTTCGCGAAGCGATGCCGGCACCGGTCGCACGCTGATCGACGCCATCCACCTGGAGCAGATCACCCGGCCGGCAGACCCGCGGCTGGGTGATCTGATGCACCTGCTGAACCGCGCGTTTCCGGATCCCAACTCGGTGCTCGGTCTGGACCGGATCCAGGAGTTCCTGTCCGAAAATGGGCTCGATGCGTCTCGGAAGTTCGTCGTGCTGGCCGCGTTCGACACCTCTGGACTGGTCGGCGCGAGCATTTTCAGCTACGTCGAGCGCTCCAACTGCGGCTTTTCCGAGTACCTGGTGGTGGATCACACCCGTCGTCAGCGGGGGCTGGGTCGGGTGTTGTTCGACGGTCGCCAATCGATCCTCGATGCGGAGGCCGTTCAGCACGGCCATCCCGCCTGCCGTGGCGTGTTCATCGAAGTAGACAGTCCGTGGCGCACACCACCGGACCTTCTCGCGCTGGAGAGTGTCGACCCGATCGAGCGACTGAAGGTGTTCGGCCACCTGGGCTTCCGTCGCGTCGGGATCCGCTACACGCAGCCGCCACTGGCCGCCGACAAACAAGCGGTGCCCCACATGGATCTGCTGTTCGCCCCGAGGCCGCCGGCGCCTATTGATGGAGTCCCGTCAGAGTGGGTCACAGCCACGTTGGAGGCCATCTGGACGGCGTGGACTCCCGACACTGTCGGCCGCGAACTGGCCGACCTCCACCACCAGTTAGCAACCCCAACGGTGCCGCTGGTCGATCCCCTGACACCCACCACCTAGCCTCACCTCCTCTTCACCTTCTTTGCTCGTCGCCCGCCGCCGCGCGCGTAAATCTCGCCCCCCAATCGCGCAAGTGGTCAATCAGCTCCGTCGGCCGCACCACCTCGAACTCCGCCCCAATCGTCCCCAGCGCCAGCGCCGGCCAGTCCAGGTTGTCCACCGTCATCCGCAATCGGCACGTCCCCTCGTCCACCTCCTCTAAACTCGCCCACTGCCCCACGCGGTCCCGCACCGTCGCCGCCGACGCGTGCACCACCACTTCAATTCGCCGCCGCGTCGGCAAGTTCTGAATGCCCGCCCGCACAAAGCTCACTGCGTCCACCGCCGGCAGCTCCCGCGGCTGAAACCGCATGCCCGTCGTCCGCAAACCGTCCAGCCGATCCAGTCGAAAGCTGCGCCAGTCCCCGCGACCGAGGTCGAAGGCCACCAGGTACCAGCGCTGACCCAGCGACACCAGGCGATGCGGCTCGACGTGCCGCGTGCTGCGCTCCGAGCTCTGCGCGGTGTAGGCAAAGCGCAGGCGCTCCTCGTCGCGACAGGCCTGGGCGATGGTGGTGAGCACGCCCGCGTCGACGTAGGGTCCGCCACTCCAGACGGCCGGCCCGCTGGTCATCGCGCGCAGTGCATCGACCCGCCGCCGCAAATGGGGCGGCATGATGCGCGCCACCTTGGCCAGCGCCCGCACCGACGACTCCTCGATCCCCGCGATCGCGCCCTGCGCCGCCGCTCGCAGACCGATGGCCAGGGCCACCGCCTCGTCGTCGTCAAGCACCAGCGGTGGCAAGGCCGCTCCCGCCGCCAGCTGGTAGCCGCCGTCGATCCCCCGCCGTGCCTCGACCGGATAACCCAGCTCGCGCAGCCGATCGACGTCCCGCCGCAACGTGCGCGCCGAGACCCCCAGCCGATCGGCCAGCTCGTCGCCCGCCCAGAAACGATGCGTCTGCAGCAACGACAACAGCCGCAGCGTCCGCGAGCTCGTGTTCGCCATACGCGTTCAGAGTGAGAGGGCGAGGGGGTGGCGAGGCTGGTACAGTCCCACTTGGCCGGCACCGGGCACCTTGACGCTGATGAGCCGACCAAACCCGGCATCGACGACAGGCCCGCCGAACTCAACACCCTTCGCTTCAAGCTCGCTGACCGTCTGATCGATGTCATCGCACATCAAATACAGCTCCTGCCGCCCGCTGTCCGCCGCCTCGGTGGGATGGATACCCAGCTCACCAGGCGGCAGCTTGAAGATCAGCCAACCAGCGTGCACGTCGACAAACGGATAGCCGAGCACATCGCGAAAGAAAGCCCGCGCCCGCTCAGCGTCTTCGGCATAGATGATGGAATGCGTACCCAGGATCATGCCCAGCAGTCTGCCACCCTGCGAAGCTGTACTGTCTGCTTGCCGTGACGCAATGGCGTGGAATGAGGGTCGACAGAAGGGATGTCACGACCATAGAACTGGAAGTTGAACCCGCCAACGTGGCCCAAGCCCTCGCGCGCGCCCGCGAGTCCCTCGCGCGCTGCGGCCTGCTGCTATTCTCAGATCCTGCGCTGCCCTCGCTCGTCGGCATGATCGTCGACGCGCCACTGCACACCTCGTGGTTGGCCCACCCCCGCGGCCCCGTCATCTACGCCGCCATGCAAGCGCTCGAAGACGACCCCCAGGTCCTCTCAACCAAACTCATCGCCGGCAAAGTGACCTACGTCCACAAGCGCCTGTGGCCGGCGCTGTATGCCGTCGGCAGCGGCGGCGCGGCCTGGCAACTGGACGGACTGTCCGCGGCCGGCCACTGGCTGCTCGATGCGACGCACGCCGCCGGGGAAATCCAGACCGACCAGCTGGTGATCCCGCCCGAGGTCCAGGCCAGTAGGCGCGTAGCCGACGCAGCCCGCGAGCTGGAGCGGCGCGTGCTGGTGCACGCCACCGAAGTCCACACCCCGAGCGGCGCGCACGCCAAAGTCCTCCAGAGCTGGCCGCGCTGGGCGGCCGCGGTCCACCTACCCACCCCGCGGCCCACGCCCGCGGCGGCCCAAACCGACCTCGAAGCCGCCGCCAATCTCCTGGCTGCCGAGACCCTCGACGCACACGTTCGCCTCCCATGGCGCAAAACCCCCACCCACCGCCGCCCCCGCGTGGCACCCTGAGTCCCCCGTCTCGAAACATTCCGATTCCTGTCTGGGCCGCGTGTCAGCCCGACTCGAGTATCCCCGAGGAAACCCATCGCCGCGCGTTGGCGTTACGCTGTGCGACACCGGGAGGTTTGCTCCATGCCAGAAGCCGTCATCGTCGCCGCCACACGCTCGCCTATCGGCCGCGCCGGCAAAGGTCATCTCGTCGACGTCCGCCCCGACAACCTGGCCGCCCACGTCGTCTCCAGCGTCATGGACAAAGTGCCACAGCTCAAACCCGAGATGGTCGAGGACCTGCTGTGCGGCTGCGGACTGCCCGGCGGCGAACAGGGCTTCAACCTGGCGCGCGTCGTCAGCATCCTGAGTCAGGTCAACTCGCCGGGTGTCACCGTGAATCGCTACTGCTCGAGCTCGCTGGCCACCACGCGCATGGCCACGCATGCCATCAAAGCCGGCGAGGGCGACGTCTTCCTGTCCGTTGGCGTGGAGTGCGTCTCGCGGTTTGTCAATGGCACCTCCGACCCGGGCTCCGCGCGCAACCCGCGTCTGGAGCCCGGCAACGCCGAGGGCTTCCCCGACATCTATATCTCGATGGGCCTGACCGCCGAAAACGTCGCCGAGCGCGAGGGCATCAGCCGCCAGGAGATGGACCAGTACGCGGTCAAGAGCCAGACCGCCGCCGTGGCCGCCCAGGAATCCGGCTTCTTCGATCGCGAGATCGTGCCGGTGCCGCTGCCGAACGGCGAGATGTTCACCCGCGACGATGGCCCGCGGCCAGGCACGACGGTGGAGGTCCTCGGCACGCTCAAGCCGGCCTTCCGCGAGGACGGCTCGGTGACCGCCGGCAATTCGTGTCCGCTCAACGACGGCGCGGCGGCGGTGGTCCTGATGTCCGACTCGCGTGCGCGCGAGCTGGGCGTGCAGCCGCTGGCGCGCGTGATCGCGACGGGCGTCTCGGCACTGGACCCCGAGATCATGGGCCTGGGACCAGTGGACGCCTCGCGTCAGGCGCTCGAGCGCGCGGGTATGACCATCGACGACATCGACATCGTAGAAATCAACGAGGCCTTTGCCGCGCAGGTCATCCCGTCGGCGAGAAAACTGGGCATCGATCCCTTCTCCGACAAACTCAATCCCCACGGGGGCGCCATCGCCCTGGGCCACCCCTTCGGCATGACCGGCGCCCGCATCCTGTGCACACTCCTGAACGAGCTGACCGCGCTGAACAAATCCGTCGGCCTGGAAACCATGTGCGTAGGCGGCGGCCAGGGCATGGCCATGATCATCGAACGGGTCTAAACACGGGTTTTGGTGGGAGTTCGCGCATGCGCGAACTCCCCAAGGTCAAAGGGACACACTTCTAACGCACCGACGTGAAAGTCCGAAAGCCTGTCCAGGAAGTTGAGAAACGCAGGCCTGTGACATGTGCGAACCTTATTCAGGACAGACACGAAACCAACTTAGAACTTCTTATGAAATATGAGTGACGCTGGCTCCAGCCTGAACCCCAGCTCCAGATTGATGTGCAACATCGGCGCATTCGTCGAATCATTTTCCGTGCGGATCTCCAAGAATCCGGCATCCCGCGCGTACTCCAGCGTCAGCAGCTTGAGCGCCAGCGCAATGCCCCTGCCCCGATACTCCGCCTCGACCCCGGTAAAGCCCACATGCAGAATGCCCTCGCCGCGCGCATCGCGTCGTAGCCGACTCACCCCCACCAGCCGCGTACCGTCGAGCGCCAGAAAACTGCCCGCGTCGACCCTCGTCTTCGGATTCAGCTCGAAGTCGCGGAACTGATCGAACTGCAGCGACCCTTCCGGATCGTAGCCCGGCTCGTCCAGATAGATGCGTTGCTCCACCGCATACAGGTCCTGGTCGAACTGATCGCCGCGGACCGTGCGCTCCTGCTCCACAGTGGTAATCCGCACACCGGAATCAACCATCCGCCGGATCGCGGCCGGCAGTCGGTCCAGCCGCGCCTCCGCGACCTGCAGCGCCGCGTCCCACCGCCGCTGCACTTCCTGGAAACCGCGGTGCTCGAGAAACGCGCAGCTCCAGGGCCGCAGCTCCGAAGCCTCCGCGCTCACGCGACTCGGATTCCAGTTCGCGCAAACGTGGTCAATCAGCGCCGTATACAGGCAGCTGCCGACACCCTGACGCTGAAACTCAGGGTCCACATTCAGCCGCAAGTAAAACTTGCGCGGATGGTACGCCCACCAGCCCTGGCCCACTTCACCCCAGCCGACAACCAGGCCGTCGCGCTCGGCCACCAGCCGGTAGAGGCGTAACTGTGGACTGCGGCGTGCATCGCGCTCGCGGAACCACTCCAGACCACGGCTGTCAGCGGGATCAATCGCGGCACTGATCGCCGCCAGCCGCTCATAGTCCGAAGGAAGTATGTCCCGGAGTGTTGTCACCGGTACGTGACGAATCGAAGACGCTCAGACGTCGCGTGGAACAAGCTCAGTCGTCACGTCCATAGTGCAATCTGCGGTACGGCACCGTAATGACATTCCGCGAGATGCGCGCGTCGATCACCATCACACCCTTGTTCGCCAGCCAGTCGTCCGCCGCAGCACGCACGTCCTTCACCGTCGTCGCCAGACACCCCCGACCACCGAACGAGCGCGCCACCGCGCCGAGGTCCGGCGTCGGAATCGTCGCCAGCTCCGACTGTCGGTTGCCCGCTTTCATCTTGTGGTACTCGGAGCCGAGCGCCTGGTCATTCAACACGGTAACCAGCAACGGCATGTCGTACCGGACGGCCGTCTCCAGCTCCGCCAGGTGCATCATCGTGCTGGCGTCGCCGTCGACGAGCAGTGTGGGCTGGTTGCCGGTCGCCACGACGGTACCCATCGCCGCGGGCAGCATCTGACCGATGCAGCCGAAGAAGTGGCCCGCCACCACGCGTCGCCCGGGCTCGTTGAATAGCATCGTCGTGAAGCCGGTGCTGGCGCCGCTGCCCATCACCAGCTGCACGTCGACCGGCAGCGCG
>JAFAWJ010001170.1 GCA_019242065.1 Chloroflexota bacterium | reverse complement strand
ATTGCCATTGGACGCCGCGCCCATGGCGTACGTTCTCTGGACCCGTTTTTTGCGCCACAACCCGAAAAATCCAAAGTGGCCGGATGGCGATCGCTTCGCGTTTTCAGCCGGCCACGGCAGCATGCTGCTGTACAGCTTGCTGTACCTGACGGGCTACGGACTGACGCTCGACGACATCAAGAGCTTCCGGCAGTGGGATAGCCGCACCCCCGGGCATCCCGAGTACCGCCGCACGCCTGGCGTCGAGCTCACGACCGGGCCGCTCGGCCAGGGGTTTGCCAACGGCGTCGGGCTGGCGATCGCCGAAGCCCACCTGGCCGCGACGTACAATCGCCCGGGTCACACGATCGTCAATCACCGCACCTTTGGCATCGTGTCCGACGGCGACCTGATGGAGGGCGTCTCGTACGAGTCGGCGAGCATCGCCGGACACCTCGGCCTTGGCAAGCTCGTGTATCTCTACGATGCCAACCAGGTGACGCTCGCGGGCTCAACGGGTTTGATCTTCACCGAGGACATCGGCAAGCGCTTCGAAGCTGTCGAATGGCACGTCCAGCACGTGGACGACGGCAACGACCTGCCAGGCATCCAGCAGGCCATCCAGAACGGCATCGACGAGACGCAACGTCCGTCGCTCATCATCGTTCACACCACGCTCGGCTTTGGCAGTCCGCACAAAGCGGGCACGTTCCAGGCGCACGGCAGCCCGCTGGGAGCCGAGGAGGTCGAGGCCACCAAGCGCAATCTGGGCTGGCCAACCACCGAGCCGTTTTTCGTACCCGACGAGGCGCTGGCGCACTTTCGCACCGCGATTGACACGGGCGCGGACTTCGAACGCGAATGGGAGCACCGCTTCGAGGCGTACGCGCGTGAGTTTCCGGACCTCGCGGTGCAATTCCGCCGAACCCAGGCCGGCGAGCTGCCCGACGGGTGGGACCGCCAGTTGCCGACGTTCAAGGCCGAGGACGTCAAGGGTGGTCAGATGGCCACGCGTTCGGCGGGCGGCACGGTGATCAACGCGATTGCGGGCGTGCTGCCCGAGCTCGTAGGTGGCAGCGCGGATCTGAACCCGTCGACGGATACCGCTCTGAAAGACCTGGGTAATTTCGAGGACCCCGACAACGTCGCAACTGACCAGCAGGGATCAGTCGGTACCGAGTGGAGCTACGCCGGGCGCAACCTCTTTTACGGCGTCCGCGAGCACGCGATGGGCTCGATCACCAATGGGCTGGTCTATCACGGTGGCCTGCGAGCTTTTTCCGCCACGTTCCTGGCCTTCAGCGACTACATGCGCCCACCGTTGCGCCTGGCGGCGCTGAGCGACCTGCCCTCGATTTTTGTCTACACGCATGACTCGATCGGACTGGGTGAGGACGGGCCGACACATCAGCCTGTCGAGCACCTGGCGTCGTTGCGCGCGATTCCGCACATGGTCGTGTTTCGACCCGCCGATGCCAATGAGGTCACCGAAGGCTGGCGGGCCGCGATCGAACGCCGCGACGGTCCGACGATCCTGGTGTTCAGTCGCCAACCGCTGCCCATCTTCGATCGAGCCGCGTGCGGGGACGTGCGCGACGCGCGCAAAGGCGCCTATGTGCTGATGGATGCCTCCAACGGCGCCCCGGACCTGATTTTGATTGCGACCGGTTCCGAAGTCGGCCTGGCGATGGCCGCGCGCGACCTCCTCGAAGCGGAAGGCCACCGCACGCGCGTGGTCAGCATGCCCTCGTGGGAGCTGTTCGCGGCGCAGACGCAAAGCTATCGGGACGAAGTGTTGCCGCCGTCGATCGAGGCGCGCGTCAGCATCGAGGCGGCGTCGCCACTCGGTTGGGAGCGCTGGGTAGGCCAGCGCGGTGACATCATCGGCCTGGATCGATTCGGTGCATCGGCTCCCATTGCCGACGTCTACAAACATCTGAATTTCACGCCCGAGTACATCGCGGGTCGGGCACGCGACCTGCTGCAAACGAGCGCCCAGCGCGATGGCGTGGGCGCGCCACCCCCGACCGCTTCGAGAACCGCTGGCGATCCACGGACCTGACGGAGACCTGAGAAACGTATGCGACTTGCCATTGCTTCGGACCACGCTGGATTCCAGCTCAAAGAGCTGCTGATCTCCCGACTCTCCGCCGAGCCGGACCTCTCGATCGTCGACCTGGGCACGCACGCCGCGACGCCGCCGGTCGACTATCCCGACTACGCACAGGCCGCCGCTGGCGCGGTCGTGCGCGGCGAAGTCGATCGCGCGATTGTCGTCTGCGGCTCGGGCGCGGGCGCCTGCATCGCAGCCGGCAAAGTGCCCGGCGCGCGGTCGTTCTTTGCTGGCGACACGTACACCGCACACCAGGGTGTCGAACACGACGACGGCAACGTGCTGTGCCTGGGCGAGCGGGTCACCGGACCCGAACTGGCCATCGAGATCGCGCGCGCGTACTTGCGCGCCGAGTTCACCGATCAGGAGCGCCATCGCCGGCGCGTCGGCAAGATCGCGGCGATCGAGGCCGCCAACAGCTTCCCCACGGAAGCCCTGCTGCGGCAGGGCCAGAGCATCTGGCTCGACATCATTGCCCGCAAAATGCTGCAGTCAGGTGAGCTGCGCGATCTGGCGTGGAACGAGCGCGTCGCCGGCGTCACCTCGAACCCCACCATCTTCGAAAAAGCCATGGGCCACGAGCCCGAGTACGAAGACCCGGCGCGCAAGCTCGCCGAGCAGGGCAAGAGCACCGAGGACATTTACTGGGCGCTGGCCATCGAAGACATCCAGGCCGCCGCGGACATTCTGCGCGCGGTCTACAACCTGACCGACGGCGCCGACGGGTACGTCAGCCTGGAATGCGCCCCGGCGGTCGCCAACGACACGCAGGCCACCATCGCCCAGGCATCCGAGCTGTTTACCCGTGTCGCGCGACCCAACGTGATGATCAAGATTCCGGCCACCGCCGAGGGCGTGCCGGCCATCGAAGAGTCGATCGCGCACGGGATCAATGTGAACGTCACGCTGATGTTCTCCGTCGAGCTGTACGAGCAGGTGGCGCGCGCGTACATCCGAGGTCTCGAGCGCTTTTTCAGCGGGCGCGAGGG
>JAFAWJ010000724.1 GCA_019242065.1 Chloroflexota bacterium | reverse complement strand
GTCTGGACCGAGACCTGCTCGACCGGTCCTTCCATGAGGCTATAGAAGCCCGAGCCGCCGAAGACGCCGACGTCTGCCCGATCGACCGGCTGGAGAAGCTCCGGCAGGGCCATCAGGCGCCGACGGGGACGGCCGCGCCAACGGCGGCCGCCAGTGACTTGGAATAGGGTGGTCGCAGGACGCCGCGCTCGGTAATGATGGCGGTGACCAGTCGCGCGGGTGTGACGTCGAAAGCCGGGTGCGCGGCGTGCACGCCCTCGGGGGCGATCGGCGTACCCAGCACCTCGGTCACCTCACGTGAGGCGCGCTCTTCGATGGGAATCTCGGCGCCACTGCCCAGCGACAGGTCGACCGTGGAGATCGGCGCGGCCACGTAAAACGGCACGCTGTTTTCTCGCGCGAGGACTGCAACGGAGTAGGTGCCGATCTTGTTGGCGACGTCGCCGTTGGCGGCGATGCGATCGGCGCCGACCACCACCAGGTCGACCTTGCCGCGGCTCATGAAGTGGCCGGCCATGCTGTCGGTGATGAGCGTCATCGGTACGCCCAGTTGCTGCAGCTCCCAGGCGGTCAGGCGGGCGCCCTGCAAAAACGGGCGGGTCTCGTCGACGAAGACGTGAATGCCGCGGCCGGCGTCGTGAGCCGCGCGCACGACGCCGAGGGCGGTGCCGTAGTCGACGGTCGCCAGAGCGCCAGCGTTGCAGTGGGTCAGGATGCTGGCGCCGCTGGAGACCAGGTCCAGGCCGTTGGCACCGATGCGTCGATTGACGTCGACGTCTTCTTGGGCCATCTCGTTGGCAAGCGCGACGATGCTCTGCTGGACGTCGGTCACTGAGTGAGCTGCCAGTCTCGTCCGCGTGTCGGTCAGCACACGGTCAATGGCCCACTGCAGGTTGACGGCCGTCGGCCGCGTCGCAGCAAGCACCTGGGCGGCGGATTCGAGGGCGCCGAGGAACGCGCTCGGCTCGTGGGTCGTCTGCGCCAGCGCGGCCAGTGCCAGGCCATAGGCGGCCGCCACCCCGATGGCTGGCGCGCCGCGCACCTGCATCGATCGGATCGCGTGCGCCACGTCCTCGGCGTTCCGGCAGCGGACGACCACGGTCTCACGCGGCAGACGCGTTTGATCGACGAGTAGCAAAGCGGGAATGCGTGCGTCGAAGTCGAGGGTGCGCATCGTCGGGAACGGGTCTTAAGTGTACGCGGGGCATGCTTCGTGCGATCCGCTTGCGCCTTTGTGAAAAGACGCAACGTGCAAGAAGCGTTTGTCGGTGAGCCGACGGGTGATCCGACGCAGTCGCTCGACAACTACGCCGACGGCGACGAGGCGGTCGACATCGAGGTGCGGGGCGGCAAGATCCAACTCGTGGTCCCGGCGGGGACGCCCGACGACGACGTCTTCGGGCCGTACACCTTCCTGGGCGGCGAGCTGGAGCTCGAGGACGGGCGCGTGCTGTCGTTCCAGATTCAGGAAGGCGCCGTCGGGGCGCAAGCCGCCGTACACGCGGCCGAGGAGCAAGATCGCGGCGTGGGCCTGTCCAGCATCCCCGACGTCCCCAGCGGCGTTTGAGCTCAGAACTGGATGAGGGAGATGACCTCGTAGTTGCCGAGGCGGTCGCGGCCGTGCAGGTCTTTGAGCTCGACCAGAAACGCCACGGCGGCGATCTGACCTTGCAGGCGCTCGACCAGCTGGATGGTCGCCGAGACCGTGCCGCCCGTCGCCAGGAGGTCGTCCACGATCAGCACCCGCTCGCCGGGCGAGATCGCATCCGAGTGCAGCTCGAGCGTATTGGTCCCGTACTCGAGGTCATACTCGGTGCTGATCACCTCGCCGGGCAATTTGCCCAACTTCCGCACCGGCACGAAGCCCGCTGACAGCTGATACGCAATCGGCGCGGCCAAGATGAAGCCGCGCGACTCCATGCCGATCACCACCTCGGGCTGATGCCTGCGGACCAGTTCGGTCAACTGGTCGATCGAGGCCTTATACGCGCGCGCATCCTTGAGCAGCGTAGTGATGTCCTTGAACAGGATGCCCTTTTTGGGAAAGTCCGGGACATCGTCGATGAGCGCACTCAGCTGCTGAGGTGAATAGGGCGGGTCGCCCAGGTCGCGTCCCATCTGCCGCCGCCGCTCAATGTGGCGTACGTCGCGCATCGCCTTCACAACAATAGCAGCTTGTTCGGGTCAGACGAACAGCTACTCTACAGACACATGCGTGCGCTGGTCACCGGTGTCGGAGGCTTCGTCGGGCGTCACCTCGCGCAGCATCTCCAGGACCAGGGCGACGAGGTAGCGGGCGTCGGGCGCTCGAAAAACCTGGCGACCCCCAGCACCGTGCGGATGCTGCAGACCGACCTCAACGACCGCCAGGCCGTCGAGCGTCTGGTCCGCGAGACGCAACCCGAAGCCGTCTACCACCTGGCGGCGCAGTCGTCGCCGGCCGAGAGCGTGGCGAACCCGTGGGGCACCATCTGCAACAACCTGCTGAGCCAACTCAACGTGCTGGAGGCGCTGCTGAGCAACGGACTGCGCCCGCGCGTCCTGGTGGTCGGCTCCAGCGACGAATACGGCCAGGTTCGCGCCGAAGACGTGCCCACCAGCGAAAACGCACCCCTGCGACCGATTACGCCCTACGCGGTGAGCAAAGTCGGCCAGGACATGATGGGTTTTCAATACGTTGCCCAACACGGCATGGCTATCGTGCGGGTGCGGCCGTTCAATCACACCGGGCCGGGCCACGATGCGCGCTTCGTGATCCCGAGCTTTGCTCGCCAGTTGGCCGAGATCGAGGCCGGCCTACGAGACCCCGTGCTGCGGGTCGGCAACCTGGACGTTGCGCGCGACTTCACGGATGCGCGCGACATGGTGCGCGCCTATCGCCTGGCGCTGATCGAAGGGGAGCCCGGCGAGGTCTACAACATCGGCAGTGGCCGGGCCGTGCGGCTATCCGAGATGCTCGAGGAGCTGATTGCGCTGAGCGGTGTGCGCGTGGACGTACGCGTTGACCCGGCGCGACTGCGCCCCTCGGATATTCCGCACCAGGAGGCCGACACGCGCAAGTTCAGCGCGTTGACCGGCTGGCAGCCGCGTATCCCGTGGCACACGACCCTCCGCGATACGTTCGAGTATTGGCGGGCAAAGGTCCGAGAGGAGAAATTGTGCGCGTCCTGATCACGGGTATCACCGGTATGGCTGGCAGCTTCCTGGCCGAATACCTGGTGGATCACCAGCCGAACGTCGAGGTGTTCGGCACGTTCCGCTGGCGCAGCAAGCTGGACAACTTGCAGGCGCTGCGCATGCGCGGCAAGTTGAACGTCCTGGACGAAGGCCAGCGCATCACCGACGAGGCGAGCCTGCGCCGCTTCGTCAAGCCTGGTCAGGTGACGGTGATCGACTGCGAGCTCCAGGACGCCAGCGCCGTGCGGGGCGTGGTTCGGGCAGTGCGGCCCGATCGGATCTTTCATCTGGCCGCGCAAAGCTTCGTGCCGACGAGCTGGACCGCGCCCGCGGCAACGCTGACCA
>JAFAWJ010000542.1 GCA_019242065.1 Chloroflexota bacterium | reverse complement strand
GCAGCCAGCCGGCCGACTGCCAGGCCACGACCAGCACCGCCAGCTTCGCCCAGAAGCCGGGCAACGGCGGAATCCCCGCGAGCGACAACAAACCAATGCTTACCGCCAGGGCGCGCAGACGGTCCAGCGATCGCAAATCCGGCAGCGCCTCGACGTCCGTCAGTCCCACCAGGTCGGTGATCGCGGGCGTCGCCGCCAGCCCGGCGAAGACCAGCATCGCCATGCTCGCGTACGCCGCCGCGTAGAAGCCCGCCGTCGTCGGACCATTGGGTCCTGATCCGAGCGCCAGCCCGATGAACCCCGCCTGCGTCACGGCCGAGTACGCGAGCATGCGCCGTAGATCCGGCGCCTGCGACAACGCACAAAAAGTGCCCCACAGGATCGTGAGCGAGCCGCCCCAGATCAGCAACTGGCTGGTCTCGGCGCCAGCCGCGGTAACCAGGCGTCCCAGGGCAAACGCCGCCGCCAGTTTGCTGGCGCTCATGACGAAGCCAGCCAGTCCCGGCGCAGCGGCGGTATACGCGTCGAGCGCCCCCCAGTGTAAGGGCACCAGTGCCAGCTCGAAGGCAAAGCCCAGTCCGACGAGCACGATCCCGGCCAGCGTCAGTGGATTGGCGCCAATCTGCGCCGCGGTCGGGAACGCCAGCGAGCCGGTGCCCAGGTACACGAGGCCCAGGCCATACAGCAGACCAGCCAGCGAGATGGCGCCGAGCACGATGTACTTGAAGGCGGCTTCGACCGAGCGCTCCGCCGCGCCCAGCGCCACCAGCGTCACGGCGGCGAGCGCGAGGGTTTCCAGGCCGACCACTGCTTCCAACAGGTTCGAGGCGTTTGCCAGACCGATCGCACCCGCGGTCCCCAGCAGCAGGACGGCAGCCGCCTCCGCGATGTGCATGGGTACCGCCGGCTCGAGCACCGGAATCAACAGCAAGCCGATACCGCACGCCACGCTCAAGGTGATGACCGCCAGGGCGACGGGTTGCGGCGCCTGCCAGCCGAAGAACGCCGCGATGATGGCAAACACCAGCCCCGTGTAGGCGATCGCGCGCGGGTGCGCCGACAGGCGGCCGACCAGCAGCAGGAGCACCACCGCGCCGGCGACCAGCGCCACGATGGCCAGATAGGCCGGCGTCATCGGACCAGGCCCACGCGTACCAGCAAGACGACCGCGACGGTCACCAGCGTGGCAAAGGCGTAGGTCGCCAGCAGCCCCGTCTGTACACGGGCGACGGCCGCTGCCGCGGCGTACCCACCTTCGGCGATCACGCGCACCCAGCGGTCAGGGCGATAGGAGGTGATCGTCGCGGGCAGCACCATCTGCGGCCGCAGCACGTACCACGCCGCCGCCAGGAAGCCCACCGCGCCCAGGATGAAGGCCACGCCGCCCACCAGCGTCAACGGCGGCGGCGGGTTCTGCACGCCGCCCAGCGGTCCGGCCAGCGCGGGCGCCAGCCAGTACCCGGCCCAGCCCAGGACAATCGAGCCAATCATCAGGGGCACAAGCGACCAGTTCATGGGGCGCTCGGCACTGTGGTCGTGGTGCACCGCGTGCGGATCGTCGGCTGGCGCCATATACACGATGGCGAACAGCCGCCCGATGTACGCACCCGTCAGCGCCACCGCCAGCACGAGCAGCCAACCCAGGACCGGCTGCGCGGCGATCACCGACTCGACCACGTCGTCCTTGCTGAAGGCGCCTGCGGTGACCAGGGGTGTGCCGATCAGCGCCAGCGAGCCAATGAGAAAGCCCCAGCGGCTGAACGGAAAGAAGCGGCCCAGTCCGCGCAGGTCGACGAGCTCCTCGTGTCCGCTGGCGCCGTGGATGACGATGCCGGCGGCCAGGAACAGCAGCGCTTTGAACGAGCCGTGCGTGAACAGGTGGAACAGGCCAGCAAAGGACGCCCCCACACCCACGGCGGCGAACATATACCCCAACTGCGCGACCGTCGAAAAGGCGATGCCCTTCTTGAAGTTCGACTGGAACAGCGCCGCCAGGCTGGCGCCGATCGCCGTCGCGACGCCGATGATGGCGATCCACAGGCTGACCTCGGGCGCGATGGCCAGCAGCGCGTTCGTGCGGACCAGCAGGTACACGCCGGCGGCGACCATGGTCGCGGCGTGGATCAGGGCGCTGATCGGCGTCGGGCCCGCCATGGCGTTGGGCAACCAGAAGTACAGCGGCCCCTGGGCTGATTTGGCGGCGGCCGCCACGAACAGCAGCAGCGCGATGAACTCGGCGCCGCCCACGCCGCTCGTGCACTGCGGCGTGCTCAGGGTCACCAGCGTTCCGCAGCCCTTCGGCACCGTCGAGGCGGCCAACAGCAGTGCGCCATCGCCGACGGCGTTGGCCGCCAGGGCCTGCAGGCCGGCGCCGAGCGTGCCTTGCTTGTCGCGCCAGAACGTGATCAGCAGGAAGCTCGAAATGCCAACGCCCGTCCAGCCGATCAGCAGCACCGCCAGGTTGCCGGCGAGCACCAGCAGGCCCATGCTGGCGACGAACACATCCAGGAACACGAAGAACCGGCGGCGGCTGGGATCGTCGGCCATATAGCCGAGCGAGTAAATGTAGACCAGCGTCGCGACGAAGCCGACGATGGCCAGCATCAGGGCGCTCAGGGTGTCGGCCAGGGTTTCGAACGCGCCGTCAGGCAGGAACGGCAGCCAGTTGGGGAACGTGACCGCATATACGCCACCCTGGACCAGGGCCACGACCGCCACGATCAGCAGGACGACTGGTCCGGCGAGACTGGCGTAGCCGGCGTGCTTGCGCTGGCTCGGGACGCCGAAGGCCGTCAGCAGCAGGCCTGGCAAGGTGAAGACCCACGCCCAGGCCAGGAGGGGCATCATCCGTGCAGCTCCGCGGCGTCGTCGACATCTGGCGCAGGCCGACGTCGGAACAGGGCGAGCGCCAGGGCGAGACCGATGACCGCTTCGGCGGCGGCCAGGACCAGGACCAGCAGCGCCGCTGACTCGGCGTCGGCGCCGCCGTAGACGCGCGCTGCCAGCACGATCACCAGGTTGGCCGAGTTGAGCATGATCTCGATGGCCATCAACATCGACACCGGGTGGCGGTGCATCAGCGCGCCCGTGGCGCCGATGGCGAACAGGGCGGCGCTCGTGCCCAGGACGAGGCTCTCCGAGCTCATCGGTGCATCACCAGCCGACGCGGCTCGCTGACCCTGACCGGCTGCGCGGTGCGCGGGCGAGGCTCGTGTCGCCGCCAGATCACCACCGCGCCGACCACGGCGGTCAGCAGCAGCGGCGCGGTGAGCTCGAAGGCGGTGAGCAAGGTGCTGAACAGCGAGTGGCCGACGGCGACGACGCTCATGTCGCCGGGCGTGGCGGGGGCGAGTGGGACGGCGCCGATCAGCAGCGACGCGGCGAGGGCGATCAGGACGGCGGCGCCGGCGACACACGCGGCTGCCAGGCGGCCGCCGACGAGCCTGAGCTCGGCGCCACCCGCCGGTAGCAAGGTGACCACGAACAGAAACAGGACGACGATGGCGCCCGAGTAGATGATCACCTGGCCGATGGCGACCATCGCCGCGGACATCACCGCGTACAGGGCAGCCAGCGAGAGGCTGTGCAGCAGCAAGAAGACGGCGGCGTACACCGGCCGGCGGGCGAGGATCACGCCCAACGCCGAGGCCAGCGCGACCAGACACCCGATGAGGAGCGGGACGAAGAGACTATCCATCGACTGCGTCGTCGCGCGGCGGGATGGGCGCGCTCAGCGGCCTGTGGCGCCGGTAGACCTCGCCCAGGTCCTCGTCGTCAGGGATCTCCCTGCGCAGCTCTGGATCCTTCTGGTCCACGTCGGCGTGATACTGGCGTTTCGGCGCGTACGTCTCGGGATCCAGCAGCATTTCCTTCGTGTACACGAAATCGCGCCGGTCGAAGTCGGCCAGCTCGTATTCGGGACCGAGCCGAATCGCGTCGACCGGGCAGGCCTCTTCGCAGTAGCCGCAGAAGATGCAGCGGATCATGTTGATCTCATAGATCGCCGCGTAGCGTTCGCCCGTGGACAACGGGTGCGCCGGATCGTTGTCGGCCGCCTGCACGTAGATGGCGCTCGACGGACAGGCGCCCGCGCACAGCTCGCAGCCGATGCAGCGCTCGAGGCCATCCTCGTGGCGGTACAGACGGTGCCGACCGCGAAACGCGGCGGGCAGCTCGCGTTTGACCTCCGGGTACGGAATAGTCGTGGGCGGCTGTGACACGTGCCGCAGCACCGTCCAGAAGCCGAGTGCGAGATTGCGGACTCCGTCAAGCATGAGTGTCGATCACACGCCTCTCGAGAAGAACACCACCAGGATGGCGGTCACCAGCACGTTGAGCAGGCCGAGCGGCAAGAGCAGGCCCCAGCACAGTCGCATCAGCTGGTCGTACCGCAGCCGCGGGAGGGTCGCCCGCAGCCAGACGAACACGAACGCAAAGATGGCCATCTTGATCAGCAGCCACCACGGGCCATTCAGCAGGTTGAACGGCCCGAGCCAGCCGCCCAGAAACAGCGTCGCGGCAATCGCCGAGACCGTCAGCAGGTTGACGTACTCGGCGATGTAATACAGCGCGAATCGAAAGCCGCTGTACTCGGTGTGATAGCCGGCCACCAGCTCCTGTTCCGCTTCAGGCAGGTCGAACGGCGCGCGATTGGTTTCGGCGATCGCGGCCGTGAAGTACAGCAGGAAGCCGAGCGGCTGCAGGATCACGTACGGCACCAGGTGGGCCTGCTGGTCGACGATCTGCGACACCGACATCGTGCCACTGACCAGGACCACGCCCACCAGCGCCAGGCCGAGCGCCAGCTCGTACGAGACCACCTGGGCACTGCCGCGCAGGGAGCCCAGCAGGGAATACTTCGAGCCCGAAGACCAGCCGCCGAGCACCACACCGTACACGCCAATCGAGCTGGCGCCGATCAGATATAGGACAGCCACCGGCATGTCCTGGATGATCAGGTCGATCGACCGTCCGCCGATGGTGATGGTTGGCCCAACGGGGATGACGGCAAAGACGGCCAGCGCCGCGACAAGCGAAATGCCCGGCGCCAGCGGGTACAGCCAGCGGTCGGCCATCGCCGGCCGCACGTCCTCCTTGAAGAACAGCTT
>JAFAWJ010000528.1 GCA_019242065.1 Chloroflexota bacterium | reverse complement strand
ACCTCGCCCCGCTGCCGAGGACCGGCTTGATCGCGCAGTTATCCGGTGACGCGCACCTGATGAATTTCGGCGTCTTCGGCTCGCCCGAACGCGAGATCCTCTTCGACATCAACGACTTCGACGAAACACTCCAGGGTCCGTTCGAATGGGACCTCAAACGGTTAGTGGCGAGTTTCGTGGTGGCGGCACGCTCCAACGGCTTCAAGCGACGCGACCGACGCGCAACGGCCCAGGCCGCGGCGGCGGCGTATCGCGAGTCGATGCAACGCTTCGCAGACATGGGCACGCTCGCCATCTGGTACACCCACGTGACCGTCGACGAGGTGATCAGCGCGCTGGACGAGGGCAAGGCGCGACAACGGGCCGTGGCCTGGATCCAGAAAGCACGCAGCAGTACGAGCATCGCCGCGCTCAACAAGCTCACCCACGTGGTGAACGGCCGCCGCGAGATCCTCAATAACCCGCCGCTGATCGAGCGCATGTCACCGAATGCATCGGAGAACGCCGACATTTTCGCCGGAGTCCACGACGGCATCCGCCGCTACCGCCGAAGTCTCTCGGCGGACCTCCGTCACCTGGCGGATCACTTTCAACTCATCGACGTGGCGCGCAAGGTGGTGGGCGTCGGCAGCGTGGGAACACGCTGCTACATCGTGTTGCTGGAGGGCAGGACCATGGACGATCCGCTGTTCCTCCAGATCAAAGAAGCCCAGGCCTCGGTGCTCGAGGCATATCTCGGCAAAAGCGAATATGCCAATCACGGCGAACGGGTGGTGGTCGGTCAGCGCTGGATGCAGGCCGCCTCCGACATCTTTCTTGGCTGGCAGCAGGGCGCGGCCGGACGCGACTTCTATGTGCGTCAACTCCAGGACCTCAAGGGCTCGGTGCCGGTGGAGTCCGTCGCGCCGTCAGGTCTGATGCTGTACGCCGGCGTGTGCGGGCGGACGCTGGCGCGCGCCCACGCGCGGTCTGGCGACAGCATTCAGATCGCCACGTATATCGGTCGCGGGAGCGTGTTCGACGAAGCGCTGGTCGACTTTGCCGAAGCGTACGCCGACCAGTGCGAACGCGACTATGCCGAGTTCGCCGGCGCCTGCAAGAGCGGACGCTTGCCAACCTCCTGAATTTGAATTAGCCGGGTGGCTGGATCTCGTCGATCCTGGCCCGCACGGCCTGGCGCTCGGCGGCGTCGCCCGTGTTCCAGCGCCGATCGAGCTCGACGAACTCCTGCCACTCGGGCGGGACGGCGCTCTGCTCGAAGATCGCGCTGACGGGGCACTCGGGTTCACATGCGCCACAGTCGATGCACTCATCCGGGTGGATGTACAACTTGCGATCGACGTCGTCGCCCTCGAGGTAGATGCACGAGACGGGACACACGTCCACGCATGACTTGTCCTTGACGTCGACACACGGCTGGGTGATCACGTAGGCCATCTTTCAGACAACTCCTCGCTGCTCTGAATTCATCTTAGCGGGATTCCACGTCTGACACGTCACGCTTGCCGATCAAGAACAGGGCGACGCCGATGGCCAGGATCACCGCGGCGTTCACCGCCAGGTCGATCATGGCCTGTTGGAAGCGTTCGGGCGGCAGCTGTTCGCCGGTAATGCTCATCGACGCGCCGATCGCCAGGATGCGGCGCGTGGCGCTGATCGCGGCGATGAACAGAAACGGCCGCAGCGACCCGCCTCGTTCGGCGAGGTACGACAGGACCGTCCGCAGGACCTCCATGATGATCATCACCAGCAGCATGTCGTTGATCAGGGTGATGATCGCGAGGGGAAAGCCCTGCTCGGCGAGGGTGCCCGGGAAGGTGACGACGCTATAGCCCAGCATGCCGACAGCAGCCACCAGAAACACGACGCCGACCAGTCCGTACACCAACGCGTCGGCGCTCTCCAGAAGGGGCAGCACGCGCTGCTCGATCGACTGTGACCCAGGTTCGTTGCCGGCCGGCCGGCTGGACGAGGACATCTCGTGGGCGAGGGTACCCGCCCTATCGCGACCGGCGCAGGCTGGCCCGCTCTCGAATCGCCTGATCCACCTGGGGCGACTGCCGCAGCAGCCGCTGGAAGGCGCTACTGCTGAACGTCAGAAACGTACTGGCGGCGATCGTCCTCACCGTCGCGGTGCGGACGGCGTCGCCCAGCATGCCGATTTCGCCGAAGTAGTCGCCGTCCTCCAGGACATTCAGCTGCGTGTCGCCGCGTGTTACCGACACACGTCCGCGCGCAATGATGTAGAACGCGTCCGCCGGGTCACCCTCCTGGATCACCATGCGATCGACGGGCAACGACACCGGCATCAACAGGTC
>JAFAWJ010000508.1 GCA_019242065.1 Chloroflexota bacterium | reverse complement strand
GTGGGTGCGGCTGGTCAGTGTCACCATCTTGCGAGTCTAGGCCGAACGCAATCCGACGCAAAATCGCTCGTGCCGATGGCTGCCATCCCCTTTTCGATGGCTTGAACCTGAGCGTTGTCGCAAACGCTGTCGCACTCGATCTGCCTCAGAGGGGTTTTGCATCAAGGTGCGCAGCCGGATGCTCTGGCGGTGGGCGCGATCGCGCAGCCGACTGACGGCGTTCGGCTCAGGGTCGGGATGGCTCGCTACGCCCTACGCACCGCCCGCCGCCGCGCCGCGCTCGCCAACGCGTACGGCCCAACTCGACCTCGCCTTGACCCAGTTGTGCTCGGGCGTTCTACTCGAGTCTGACGGTATAACCAGTTCTCCAACTGGCCACTGGCCAAAAAATCGCGGCCAAACTACAGCGACGCTCAGGTCCAACCATTCGCAGATTTGAACCCGCAGCAGCGGCAACTGATCCGTTCCGCGGAACCGCGCTTGCCCCCACGCCTGGGCCGATCCCTGGGCGCCAGCCTTCAGAGCTTCAGGCCCAGCAAACGCTGCGCGTTACCACTCAGAATTTTCTGTGAGTCCATCTCGGGCAGATCAGCGTCCCGGATGCAGTCGAAATTCGCCGCGTACGGCTCGAAGTACAGCGTGATCGGGTAGTCGCTGCCGGCAAGCAGGTGATCGGCGCCGAAGGCCTTCCAGGCTGCCCACAGCGCAATGCTGGACCCGTGACCGACGGTATCGTAGTACAGGCGGCGGGCAGTGGCGCTCGGGGGTTCGAGCAGGCCGGGTACACGTGGGGGCGCTTCGTGGTCGAGTCGGTGCAGCAGCATCGGCATCGCGCCGCCATAGTGGGCGACCACGATTTTGATGTTCGGGTACCGCACGGGGATGCCCCTGGCCATCAAGTGGGTGATAACCGTGGTGTCCTCCATGGGTGCACCGGCCGCGTACGTCAGTCCATAGTCGTTCAAAAACGCCGAGCACAGCCCGTTCCCACTCGGGTGGAAGTACAGTGTGGCACCGCGTCGGTTCAGTTCCTCGTACAGCGGCTCGAACTCCGCTTCAGCCGGCGAGCGGGTACGCTGGATGGAGCAGGCCATGATGACACCGCACAGCGCTAGCTCGTCGAGGGCGCGCCGCATCTCGCGAAGGGACTCCTCGACGTGCGGCAGTGGCAGGACCGCATAGGCCGCGAAGCGGTCCGTATGGTGGCGAACGAGCTCGGCGTAGCTGTCGTTGATCAGTCGCGCACCCTGGGCAGCATCCGCCGCGGACGGCAAATATGGACCGGCGGGTTGAGAGAGCACCTGCATCTGGACGCCGGCCTCATCCATGAGCTCCAGACGTTTCTGGATGTCGGCGGCATCATCCGAGCGCGGCGGCGCGCCCGCCCCTGGACGCGTGGGGTACGGTTCGCCCTGGCCGCGGGTTCCACCGGCGCGGTCGAGCATCGCGGTGTATGCGCCTGGGGTGCAGTGCGCGTGGACATCGATGATCATGTCACGATCCTCCTGCGGGTACGAGCGTCGCCCGAGCTACGCTCGAGCGCACACTGTTGGCGATGACGCCCTCGCGGACCAGTGCCGCGTACTCATCGCCCAGTCCGAGTTCCACCAGAACTTCCAGGTTGTCGGCTCCAGGCGAATGCGGCGAAGGCATCGGCTTCGGGGGCGTTGCTGACATTCGACTGGACGGTCCAGTCGAGAGCACGGTCCCGAGCTGCGGGTCCTCGCGGGCGACGCTCAATCCATGCGCCTGCGCCCACACATCCTCCATGCACTCGGCCTGGGTCCGCACCACGTGCGCGCCGACGCCGATTGCGGTGAGCCGGGACACCCACGTTTCGGCGGTGGTGTCGGCGAAGCGGTCGCGCAACGCGTGCTGCAAAGCCACACCGTCGAACTGGTCGACTCCGGCCAGTCCCTCGGCAGTTGCCAGTCGGTCCACGCCCACGGCCTGTGCCGCGAGAAAGAACCAGCGGTCGCTGGCGCGATACAGACGGTACAGCGGGCCGTCGCCGCGAGCCGACTGGCCGGCTGCCGCGTCGGGTGTGCGTCCCGCGTAGTGGAGCATGAACGGGATCTGGTGTACGGTCGCGGTCTGGGCCAGGGAGCCGAGCACTCGCTGGCCGGTGCCAGTCCGCAACCGATGATAGAGCGCCAGCATCGTCGCGAGGGCCACCAGGTTGCCGGTGCCGAGATCGCAGATGGGCATCGACTGCATGACCGGCTGAGGACCGCCTCGTCCGAAGCGCTCCTGCATACCCGTAATCGCCTGGCCCATCTGCTCGTGGCCGCGATGGTTGGCGCGCGGACCGTTCCAGCCGTAGCAGCTCACGACTGAGTAGATGATGTCCGGCCGACGTTGGCGTACGGTGTCTTCGTCCAGCCCGAGTCGCAGCGCGGTTGAGGGCGAAAAATTCATCAAGAACACGTCCGCGCGATCGATCAAACGCCAGAAGATGTCCATGCCCGCCGGTGTTTTCAGGTCGATCAGCGTGGTGCGCTTGCCGTTGTTGACCTGCAAATGATTGGACACCGGCAAACCTACTGGTGCGTTGATCTTGGTGACATCCGCGCCAAATTCGGCCAGGATTCGACCGCAGGTTGGTCCCGCGAGGATTTGCGTGAGGTCGACGACGCGAAACCCCTGAAGCGCGGCCGTAACCTGTTCGCCAGCCATTCGCGTTGTCGACGCTGGCGCTCGATCGAGGCTGGCGAGGATCGCGGCGCGGTCCACATCCAGCGATCCGCGCGGAGCTCGTGCCCGCAGCGGCGTTCGGCTCATCTGGAAGGCGTAGCCGGCCTGATGCGTCTCTCCCAATTCCGGGTCACGCAGCGTAATCACCGATTCAGTTGAGCGAGCCTGGTCGTCGTTGATGTCGAGCCACTCGAGGCTCGTCTGGCACTCTGAGAGATCGGCGATCGGGTTGG
>JAFAWJ010000311.1 GCA_019242065.1 Chloroflexota bacterium | reverse complement strand
CGGTGGAGGGTCTGCGGCACCGCGAGTTGCCCGTCTTTTCGGTGCAGTACCACCCCGAAGGCTGCCCAGGCCCGCAGGACAGCCAGTCCCTCTTCGACGATTTTCTCAAACTCGCGGGTGTCGCTCAATGAAAGTCATGGTCATCGGCTCTGGGCCCATCGTCATCGGCCAGGCCGCCGAGTTCGACTACGCCGGCACTCAGGCCTGCCGCGCCCTCCGCGAAGAAGGCCACACCACGGTCCTGGTCAACTCCAACCCGGCCACGATCATGACCGACCCCCACGTCGCCGATCGCACCTACGTCGAGCCCCTGACTCCCGAGTTCCTCGAGCTGGTCATCGCCCGCGAGCGCCCCGACGCCCTGCTGCCTGGCCTCGGCGGCCAGACCGGCCTCAACCTGGCCGTCGAGCTCTCCGATCGCGGGGTCCTCCAGAAATACGACGTCACCGTCCTCGGCACCCCCATCGAATCGATTCGCACCGCCGAAGACCGCGAGCTATTTAAGAATCTGCTGCAGGACATCGGCGAGCCCGTCACCGACAGTGTCGTCGCGCACAACGTCGAAGACGCTCAGCGCTTCGCCGATGAGATCGGCCTGCCGCTCATCATTCGCCCCGCGTTCACCCTGGGCGGCACCGGCGGCGGCACCGCGTTCACGCGCGAGCAGCTCGACCTGGTCACCCAATCTGGCCTCGACGCCAGCCCCGTCCACCAGGTGCTCGTCGAGCGCAGCCTCCTCGGCTGGAAAGAAATCGAGTACGAGGTCATGCGCGACGCCGGCGATACGTGCATCACCATCTGCAACATGGAGAACTTCGACCCGATGGGCGTCCACACCGGCGATTCCATCGTGGTCGCGCCGTCGCAGACCCTCTCGGACCAGGAGTACCAGATGCTGCGCAGCGCCGCCCTGCACATCATCCGCGCCCTGGGCGTGATCGGCGGCTGCAACGTGCAGTTCGCCCTCGATCCAGAGTCGCGCCAGTACTCCGTCATCGAGGTCAACCCGCGCGTGAGCCGCTCCTCCGCGCTGGCGTCCAAGGCGACGGGGTATCCCATCGCCCGCGTCACGGCCAAGATCGCCGTCGGCAAGCGCCTGCACGAGATTCCCAACGCCGTCACCGAAAAGACGACGGCCGCCTTCGAGCCCTCACTCGACTACCTGGTGGTCAAGATCCCGCGGTGGCCGTTTGACAAGTTCCCCGACGGCGACCGCCGCCTCGGTACGCAGATGAAGTCCACCGGCGAGGCCATGGCCATCGATCGCAGCTTCGAAGCCGCCCTGCAGAAGGCCGTCCGCTCCCTCGAGCTGCGCAATCGGGACCTGCTGTGGGAAGACGCCTCCTGGTCCGCGGCCGACCTCGAGCGCCTGATTCGCGAGCCGAACGACCAACGGCTGTGGGCGCTGATGGCCGCCCTGCGCCGCGGCCTGGAGCCGGCCACGCTGTCCGCCTGGTCCGGCATCGACGAGTTCTTCTTGAGAAAACTCCTCAACATCGTGACCTGCGAGCGCGAGCTGCTCACGACGAGTCAGCTGACACCTGGCCTGGCCAGACGCGCCAAGCGCCTCGGGTTCTCCGATCGGCAGATGGGCACTCTGCTCGACGAGATGCCCGACCGCATCCGCGATCGGCGGCGCGACTGGAACATTCGCCCCACCTACAAGATGGTCGATACCTGCGCCGCCGAGTTCGAGGCCGCCACGCCGTACTTCTACGGCACCTTCGAATCGGAAAACGAGGCGCCCGCGCTCGAAGGGCCCAAGGTCGTCGTGCTCGGCTCTGGGCCGATTCGCATCGGCCAGGGCATCGAATTCGACTACTGCTCGGTCCGCGCGGCGATGTCGCTGCGCGACCACGCCGTCCAGAGCATCATGATCAATTCGAACCCTGAGACGGTCAGCACCGACTTCGACGCCTCCAGCCGCCTGTATTTCGAGCCGCTGGACGACGAGTCCGTCCGCGACGTCCTGGAAAACGAGACTCCCGCGGACGGCGCGTCGTCACCGCCGCCGATTCTGGCCCAGTTCGGCGGTCAGACCGCGATCAACCTGGCCGAGCCGCTGGTCCATGCCGGCTACGCGCTACTGGGGTCTGATCTGCGCGCCATCGACCTGGCCGAGGACCGCGACCAGTTCAGCGATCTGCTGGACCACCTGGGCATTCCTCAACCGCCGGGCGGCATCGTCGCCACGCCCGAAGAGGCCGTCGCCCTGGCCGAGCAACTTGGCTACCCCGTCCTGGTGCGTCCGTCGTTCGTGCTCGGCGGGCGCGCGATGGAGATCTGTCGCACGCCGGACGAGCTGACCCAGTTCGCGGCCGTCGCCAAGGAAGTCTCGGGCAAGAAGCCGCTGCTGGTGGACAAGTACCTGGAGGGTGCGGAGATCGAGGTCGACGCTATCTGCGACGGCACCGACGTGCTCATCCCCGGGATCATGGAGCACGTCGAGCGGGCCGGCGTCCACTCTGGCGACAGCATCGCCCTGTACCCGGCCCAGTCGCTCACCCCCGACCAGATCGACACCCTGGTCCAGTACACGACCGATCTCGGGCGCGCTATCGGCGTGCGCGGCCTCTTCAATATTCAGTACGTCGTCTTCGAAGGCGCCGTGTACGTCATCGAGGTCAATCCGCGCGGTTCGCGCACCGTGCCGTTCCTGTCCAAGATCACCGGCGTGCCGATGGTCGACCTGGCTGTACGGGTTGGCCTGGGCGCCCATCTGGCTGAGTGTGGCTTCGGCACCGGCCTGTGGCCGGCGCAGCCGCTGGTGGCGGCCAAGGCGCCGGTCTTTTCGATGTCCAAGCTCACCCAGGTCGATACCTACCTCGGCCCCGA
>JAFAWJ010000042.1 GCA_019242065.1 Chloroflexota bacterium | reverse complement strand
ACACAACTGCCGTGGATGCCGTCCGACGCGCAGTCGCACCAACTTCTGGATGCAACTCGTCCGGAGTCGCTCCGCAACCGGCTCATGCTGGCGTTGGCGTACGACGCCGGCTTGCGCCGCGAAGCGCTCTGCTCAGTGCGTACCGACGATCCCGATCCGTCGCCTCGCACGGTATGGGTCCGGGCGGAGACGACAAAAAGCCGTCGTGAACGCGTCGTCCCGTAGTCAGCGAACACCGGTGCACTGCTGCAGGCGTATTTACTCGAACGATGCGCACTAAGCCGCGCGCGCGGTCTGCTGCTTCTGTCATTGTCTGACCGCACCTGCGCGGCGCCGATCACCCTCTGGAGTTGGTCGAAGATCGTTCGTCGGATCGCCTTGCGAGCGGACGTACCGCGGTTCAGTACGCACACGCTCCGCCATCTCTGCTCGACTGACCTGGCACGTGCGGGCTGGGAACCTGCACGCCATCGCCACGTTCGCAGGCGGCCGCAATCCAGCCACGACGCTGCAGTACATCCACCTGTCTGGCCGCGATCTGTCCACCAAGTTGGCGAACGGCATGGCGCAGATCCACGCCTGGCGCGTCGCTCAGCTTGCCAACGCTTCTGGTACTCGGCCATGACTACGACGCATTGGTCGCTGCTGCAGCCTGCCTGCGGACCGAACCGGTTTGCTCTGTAACGGTCGCTCACGGAACGCGCGCTGCTGATGGTCCGCCCGGTCAGCTGGTAGGTTGAACGCGGTGCGGCTTCGCGCGACTTGAGCCGCGCGCCACCACTAGTTGCAGAGCTGGGCCAGATCGTAGGCGGTGAGCAGGAATTCGATCAGACGGGCCCGGCACAGGTCGTCGACTTCGCCGGATGCTCGGTGTCCGTCCGGACTCCAGGCCAGGATAGGCCGCCGCCGCGTCGCGAAAACGTCAGAGCAGCTCGTTACTCCTGAGACTTTCACCAATCATTGTGGCCGCCGACGGCGCAGCGCCATCGATCGACCACCAGGCGTTGCTCACTGGCACCGGCGGATCGATGCGATCGTCTGGAGCTCATGCCAGTACCGCGGCTGGCGCGCGCCGGGCTCGGACCTGCATAGTAAAGTCGCCAGGCTTTACGGTTAACGTCTCGTGAAGCTTCAGCTCGTAGTGCCTGTGGTCGATTAGCTCGAAACGCTGCAGGATCAGTGCCAGCACGAGCGTCGCCTCCAGTAATGCGAACTGCCGCCCGATGCACGCTCGCTGGCCGTTGCCGAATGGCTTATACGCGTTGGGTGGGAGCTGCCCCTCGGCTTCCTCGCTGAAGTGGTCTGGATTGAACGATTCCGCGTCGTCGCCCCACACGCTCGGGTCGCGATGCATGGAGCCGGTCAAGAGCGTGGCGCCGTTCTCGCGCGTGATGCGGTACTTGCCGCCGATGATCTCCGCGTCGGCGCGCGGCTGGAGGTTGATGGCTGGCGCCGGCGGGTACAGCCGCAAGGCTTCCTTCAGGATCTGCGAGACGTACTTGAGCTGGTGCATTTGCTGATACGTGGGCGGCACGCTGGGATCGCTGCCGAGCACCCGGTCGACCTCGGCGTATGCCTGCGCCAGCACATCCGGATGGTGCATGAGCAGGTAGAGCGAGAACGACAGCAACCCGCTGGTCGTTTCGTGGCCGGCGACGAGGAAGGTGATGACCTGATACCGGATGTTGACGTCGTCGAGTTGCTCGCCCGTCTCGCGGTCGACACCCGTCAGCATGCGTGCCAGCAGGTCGACCTTGCCGGTCTCCCCGTCGGGCTGGGCGCGCCGCTGCTTGATCAAGGTGTCCACCATCTCGTTCATGAACGCGACGTCGGCGTCGAACTGACGCTGCTGGGGGACGTTGATTTTTCCCGCGATTGGAGGTCGGCTGGAGCGCTCCAGGCCCGTCGTGAGACAGCGTGTCATCGCCTCGACGAACGGATGAGGCGTCTCGCGGTAGAACGAGTTGAAGCGGTAGCCGAATCCGCACAGTCCGATGGTGTCAAGCGTCAGCCGTGTGGTATCGACCGTAACCTCGATCTCGTCATCACGATTCAGCCGCTGCCACTTTTTCACGAGCTGCTGGCCGATATCGACCATCATCGGGAAGTAGTCGCGCATCGCCTGCTGACTGAACGCCGGAAGCAGGATATTGTGCGCCTTCCTCCAGTTGAGCTCCTCGTTGTAGGCGGTGAACAAGCCATCGCCCGCGAAGGGGCGCGCCTGGGTGGCGCCGGGACCAACCTTCTTCTCAAAGCGTTGGGTGTCGCACAGCTCGTCGCCAAGGGCGAAGTTTGAGACGAACACAACCTCGCGGTCGAACACGGTCAGCCGAAAGATCGGACCATACTCGCGGGCCAGGTCCATGAGGCCCTGGACCGGAGACTCGCGATTGATATCGAGCAGGTTGCCCACCACCGGCTTCGTCGGTGGACGCGGGATCTCTAGCATGTCAGACGCTCCCGTTGACGATTGTGCTCGGGTCGAGGCGCTGGTACGTGTTCGCCAGGTCGTCCTGAATGACGGTGATCTCGCCACTCGTCCGCAGGACCAGGTCCTGCTCCAGCGTGCGGACCCGATAGCCCCAACCGTCGGGCAGGTGCAGCCGATCGGCAAGATGGGCAAGCGACGCGATGGTCAGCGACTCGTCGACGATCTGCGCGTAGCTCTGCAACACATAGCTCGGCCCGCCGGGCGCGACGAGCTCGTACACCGGCTTGCCTGCCATGAAGGTGTACTCGGTGGTGCGTTCGATCGTCGTCTCGACGTACGGCTTCTGGCTGGCAAGCTGGCTGGGCGCGATGCGCAGGACGGCGACCAGCCGCATGGTCAGCCCCTCGAGTGTCACCACTTCGGTGTCCATGTTCTGCGAAGCGAGACCGTCCATCATGAAGTAGCGCGGTCCATTCCGTGTGACGGCAAGGGCACCCAGCGCGGCTTTGAGCCGGTCGGTATCCGCGGCCGACCACAGGTCACCCGGACAGTCGTTAAGGCCCAGCGTGTTGTAGACCTTGCCGCGCAGCTCTGTCCCCTTCCGCTCGATGACAAAGAATTCACAGTAGCGCGCGCCACGGACGTCGGTGCGCTGCGTGACGGCGTTGAATGGAGTTGGTTCGGTGGTTGGCATGTCCTCATAATCCTCCACGAAAGGGTGATATCCCCGTGTGTGTCAATTGGATGGCCAGACGTCCGCCACATACCGCTGCTGGGTGACGAGCTCTGAGACCCACGCGTCCGCGCTTGCCTCGTCCACACCGGTCCTCTGCTGGTAGAGCGAGGCGAAGGCCTTGCGGACGTCGGGGGCCATGCGGCTGGCATCGCCGCACACGTAGATGATGCCCCCGCTTTCCAGGAGTGACCAGACGTCGTCGGCCTGCGCTTTGATGGCATCCTGCACGTACATCCGCGGCTGATTCTCCAGCCGCGAGAAGGCACACACCACGCTGCCAACACCGGCCAGCTCGAAATCGCGCAGCTCGTCTTCGTACAGGTAGTCCTGCGCCGGATTGCGGCAGCCAAAGAACAGCAGGGCCGGACCCAGCGTCTTGCCACTCTTCTGCAGCTCCGCTCGCTCCTGCAGGAAGCCGCGATACGGCGCCAGCCCCGTGCCAGTGCCCACCATGATGAGCGGCGTGGTCGGGTCGGCCGGCAGCCGGAATTGCGTGCTCGGGTTCTTGATGAAGCCTTCGATGGTGGCGCCCTCCCCTTGCAGTGACAGGTAGGTGGAACACACGCCGCGATAGCGGCCATGGCCCGAGCGGGCTGGCGCATCGAGCACGCCTACGGTCACGCTGCACTGGTCCGCATCGACCAGCGGCGACGACGAAATGGAATAGTAGCGCGGCTTCAGCGGCGGCAAGAACTCCAGGTAGATGTTGAACGGCAGCGAGCAGGACTGATTGTCCTCCAGCAGGTCGAGCACCGAAATGTGGCGCTCCAGAATCTCCTGCCGATAGCGAGCCGCGCTGTCTGCATCGTCGCCGGCCACGGCCAGCAGTCGTTGACGCTCCGGTGGGCATTCCGCGTATTCGGCCAGCACCTGGATCTGCGAGCGTGTGGCCACGTCCTGCACGTCGAGATAGCTGCCCAGCAACGTCGCCACTTCGATGGGCTGGTCAACCGGCAAAAAGCTCTTGCTGGTGCTGTTGTTGACGATACGCAGCCGGGCGCTGGGCTCGAGCTTGAAGCGTGTGGCGACACGGCGAACCAGCTCCTCGCTGTTGTGCGGCAGCACGCCCAGGTAGTCGCCCGGCAGGTACTCCACACCGTCCGCCAGCGCTACTTCAATGTGGCGGGTGGATCTCGGAGAGGGGTTCGGCCCGTCCGTGCGATGGAGCTCGCGATTGGCGTGGATCCGCAAAGCGCGGGCGCCGTATTCGGTACGGAAGGGGCTGGCGACCGTCGGCTCCGCTACCACCTCGACCTCGTAGCGATGGCCAGCGTCGATCTCCTCCGTACCTTCGACGCTCACACCGACGGCCGCGGCGAGCGCTGGCCAGAGGGGTCCGGACCAGCTGCGGAGCTGATCGTCGAAATCGTCCGAGACGTCGCCCTCACCATGCGTGTAGATACGCTCCGCCCCGTGCGCTGTCAGCGCCTGGTCGATGGTGTTGGGCACCTTCTGGTACGTGGAGGCCCACTCGCGGCTGCCGCAGCCGAAGACGGTGTACTTGACGCCCCGCAGGGCATCCGCTGCGAGTGAGTCGCCGCTGAGCCAGTCCACGAACCGCGCGGCGTTGTCGGGTGGGTTGCCGTTGTATGACGCGGTGGCGATGACCACCACGCCGTCGGTGGGCAGGCGATTGACGTATTCGTCCAGCGGTGCCACGCTGGTGTTGAAGCCGCGCGAGGTGGCGTCGTTGGCCAGTTGACGCGCCAGGTCTTCGGTCGAGCCCAGATTGGAGCCAAACAGGACCAGCAGCGGCGCGGCATGCCGGACCATGACCGGTGGAGACTGCGCTTCGGCTTCCTCGTCAGCTTCCTCTTCGGGCGCGACGGCGACTGCCACAGACGGCGTTGCGGGAGCGTGCACCGCGCCGTTGCGGCGCGTTCGCGGCCGGACCTGGATCAGGAAATCCTCCGGCTTGACCGTCATCGTCTCTTTGATCTTCAGCTCGTATCCGGCGTAGTCGACGAACTCCAATCGCTGCAGCAGCATGCCCAGCACGAGCGTCGCTTCCTGCAGCG
>JAFAWJ010001162.1 GCA_019242065.1 Chloroflexota bacterium | reverse complement strand
AGCGCAGGGTTGCCAGTAATCGGACGAGTGACCGACTCATAATTTACGCCAGGTGATGCATAGGTGCGCAGCCCGATTCCGTCGTAGCCAGCCTGGACGAGCGCATCGATGTACTCAAGGGCGGAACGCCAATCAATGAATTGGGTGACATCGCGATTTTATTCATTGTGGGACTCCTAGAATTCCGGAGCGTCAGCTCCTGGCTGCGTAATAGTCCACCATGAAGCGGCGCGTGGTCTCCAGCGCGAACTTTGCCCAGCGGGTCTGACCGAGGTTTGTAGGAAGTCAAGCCACGAGGTCGAGTGAGCGTCCGCTGAGGAGATGGCAGCGGAGGTCCAGAATGGCACGCGCGCCGAGGTCGGACCATTCGCAACCGGCGCGTTTGATGCGGTGCTGCACAAGGTGCTTGGCCGCCGCTTCGACGGCGCCGGAGCCGATCGGCAGGTGCCGGTCGCGTAAGGTCGGGTACTGCATGCGCTCCGAGTTGCCGCTGAAGTAGCCGCGCTCGCGTTTGAAGACGACGGCGGTGTCCTCACCGTGGAGAGCTTTGGCAGCCGTCCAGAGGTGTTCTGACGCATGGAACCAGTCGACGATCTCGGTGCGCTCGTTTCCAAAGAGCGTGGCCACGTGCTCCCAGATCCACCTGGCGCCATCCCCGAGGACCACCACCGGCCGCAAGTCGGCTGGCGTGCCACCCCAGGGATGCCACTTGACCACGTCCAGAGCTCCACGGCGGGCCGCCTCGGCGCCCAAGCGTGGAGCGAAGGTGGGTGCCATTTCACGCGCGGCCACGTAACTGGCCTGCTGCAGTTGTCCGTGTTGCCAGCCACCCACCACGCCGAGTTTGACCTCGTACCAGTCACCTTCGACCAGGGTGCCGTCCAGCTGCCGGTCGCGGTAGCGGACCATCACGCCATCGGTCTGTCTCGACGATTAACAAGCCAGGCGCCGGCTCGTGTTCCTCAGTCGGCGCCTCGTGCACCTGCTCAACGTGGGCGATGGCACGCGCTGCTGACGCTCCAGTTCCGTTCCGACCCGTTCGGCGTGGGTGGGCAACGTCTCGCTGCCAACGTGGACACCGGCTAGTTCAGCCAGCAGCCTGGCTGCTTCGCGGAAGGTGGTGATGGCGCCCAGTGTCGCCTCCCAGCGTGCCAGGCCAGGACTCGTCTGCTGGTGGGGCGCCAACTTCAGCGCCTGGTCCGGCGGGCTCCATCCGTGCCCGCATCGCCAGCAGTGGTGCCACCAGTGCGTCAACCCAATCGCTCCCACACGCGTGTGGACGCCTCGCTTCCGCTGCGCCTGCACGCCACGCCGTTGCTGGCAATTCGGACACCGCGCCGCGAGTGGACGCGCATTCGTCTCCAGTCACGTTGTGGCCAGGCACAGCACCGCCTCCAACATCGCCGGCGTCACCGTACGCCACGCGGTCAGCACGTCATCCTCGTGGTCCGCCAAGCTGTAATCGCGATGTGCTCGCATATGCTCCATCACAGCTCTGCCGAAGTGCTCGAGTACCTGTACGATCTCATCCGGGAGGTCCTCTGGTTTCAGGGTGGCCTTCCTCGGACCCGCCGCTGCAGCTAACACCGGCGCGTCCCTTTGTGTGATCCACCCACCATACCCAGCCGCCAACCCCTACCGGTAGTCCCTGCCTGTACAAACGCCGGTCACCCTGACTGCCCGGCATTGCTTGACTTTTGATCGGGGGTTGCTATCCTTCCGTTCGAAAGACCTAGAGACACGTTCTGATTGCATTGTTCTCGCTTGCCGCGTTGAGAAGGGTTAGCTGCACATAGCGCTTCTCAGGGACGACGCGGCAGCGGGTGGCTGACGCGGCAAAAAAGGGGAGACGGCACCTCGCGCACCTCAAACCCCCGAAAGGAGCGCAAGTGACGACAAGAGCCGCGACGAAGGGACGGGATACGTTCCGGCTGCGCCGCCTCGCCCGAGGCACTGATGCTCGCCGTCTAGCTGGCTGAGCCCTCTCGTAGTCTACCCGAAGGATCCCTGAGCACGTGGGAAGGATGAGGCATGCCACTTCCGGCTGGAACTCGAATGGCACTCCAGGTATTGCGCGGACTCCGCATCTCCCGACAGACCTCGATCCAACTGAAATCCAGCACCGCTCGTCCGCTATCTGACCGCACTCTGTGACGGACAGCCGCGGGGTCAGCAGCAGCGGGTCGGACGACTCCGGAGCGGAATCGCCTGCGCCCGGTTCTACGACGTTTGGTCCGTCCGGCGTCGCCGCTGGTCTGGGCGGGGCGGAGGGCACGCGGCGAACGCTTGCCTGGATTGCGCGCGACGGAGCCCGGCAAGCGCTTGCCTTCGACCACGACGGAACGGTTCTCGAGCCCGTCACGCTCGCGGCGCCGACGTTCGGATTACGTATTCCAGCAGGTGCGCGGCTGGTCGTCGACGGGGATGCGATCGCGGTCCGTGCGCTGACGGAGCCGATCACATTCGGCGGACTGCAACAGCCCTCGACGCCACTCGCCCCGGGCGCCGTCAGGGTCGTCAGGACAGGCCAGGACGCCGGCGACGTGCAGTTCGAAACTACGCTGGGCACGAACGATCCGTCGGCACCCTCGATTCGCTACTTCTCCGGCGAACAGGTGCTGCAGCGCACCATCTATCCAATCTTCGCTGATTTCGGCCAGCTGTCAATTCGCGGAACGATTCGACCCGCCGATCCCGCGGCAAGCACGCTCACGTTCGGAAACTCCGTCCCGCGGCTCTCGTCGTTCACGACAACCGGCGGCACGCCCTTGTGGCTGGTCGACGGGGATGGGTCCAGGCTGGTGTTTCAGCACGACCCCGTGAGCAACACGGACTACTGGACCTGCGACGGGACATGGACGCTGACGCCGTCGCCGACCGGCCCAGTGGGACCGACCGCGACGTTCGACTGGATGCCGGGGCTCTCGGGGCTGGAGTTCGTTCGAGCCCCGATTCGGACTCGCATCGGGTTCGTTCCAGGCAGTCCGGCGTACGCGGCCAACGCAACTGGCCAGTTCGGCCATCTCGGTCCCACCGCGCCGCACGTCGACGGACCGGTGACGACGCCGTGGCTCACATTCCCGCCTGCCGACCAACCCATCAGGTACTTTCAACAGCCTATCAACAACGGCTACTTCGAGGACGCGTTCGCCAGCGGCGGCGCCCTGCTGCCGGCCTTGCCACTGCAGGCGACCGGAACGCTGACGACAGACGCCTTCCCTGCCGCGCCATACGGCGGCGTCACGGGTCCGCAGGGGACAGGTGCATTCGCGTCAGCCGTCACATCGTTCGAGCGCAACGTCCTGAGCCGCGTGCGCTCGAACCTTATCGCGCAGGGTGCCACCGCCTCCCCAACGGGTCCAACTGGACCGACAGGTCCGACCGGGCCGACAGGACCAACCGGACCGACGGGTCCGGTTCCACCCGCGTACACCGGGCCGACCGCGCCTCCACCAGGGCGCGAGCGGCGGGCCGTGACATCGCAGGGTGAGCAAGCGACGTTCGACACTGGTCCGGGGAGCGACTGGCGCGGCCTCGCACTCGCGACGGCCGGCACCGAGTCGCTGATCGTCACCGACATTGCCGGAGCAGTCCGCACCGCCCTCACGGACCAGCATCTCTTCCTCGTCGTTACCAATCCGCTCGCCCTCGAGCAGTTCGCCTCCACGCGATATCGTCTGAACGCTGAAGCGTTCGCGCGGCTGACATGGGTTCCGCCAAAGATCAGCAACGCGCTGGCCAGCCTGCGCAACATCGACTTCTGGGACTGGGAGAACTTCTTCCAGCCGGCGCTCAAACAGGTA
>JAFAWJ010000873.1 GCA_019242065.1 Chloroflexota bacterium | reverse complement strand
GAGACAAACTCGCCGCCCTCCGGATAGCGCAACAGCGACCAGGCTTCGTCGATCACGAGCAGACGCGGACGCCGCTCGCGGCGCACGCGATTCCAGACGAAGTTGGCAATCAGGTGCATCGCAACCGGCCGCAACTCCTCCTCGAGTGTCTGGATATTGAAGACGACGAGCCTGCGATTCAACGCGACGTTTGTCGGTCCACTGAAGAGACCACCGGCCAGCGACCCGTGGACATACCGCCGCAGACGCGCGGCGAGACTGGTGGCGACGTCGTTGTCGAGGGATTCGAGCGCGGCTTGCAGATTCGCCAGCACCGGCGCGGGACGCAGGTGCGTCGACGGATCAGGTGTGATGCCGACGCTCGCATAGGCCTGGTACACCGCCCGGTCCAGCATCGAGCGCTCGTACGAGTTGAGGCTGGAGCCACGCTCGCCCAGCAAGACATTCATCAAGCCGACGACGGACGTTACCTGTTCGGCGAGCGCATCGAGACCTTCGGTGGCCGATGGATCGGAGGGCGGGAGATCGAAGGGGTTCAAGCGGTGGGTCGAGGTGCTGGCAAGCCGGATGAACTGGCCGTCCGCGGCGCTGCAAACACCGCCGTATTCGTTCTCAGGATCGACGACCAGAAAATCGACTCCGGCGAGCAGGTTCCGTAAAGCCATAAGTTTGACGAAGTAGCTCTTGCCTGCTCCGGCCATGGCAAAGACCGCAAGATTCGCGTTTTCGAGGCTGGCATCGAATGGATCGACGATGATGGGTGATTGCGAGCGGGTGGCAACCCCGTACAGGACGCCGCGTTCCATTGACAGCGAGGTGGACGTGAACGGAAAGGTAGTTGCCAGCGAGCTGGTGTCGAGGTTGCGATAGACCAGCAGATCATCTCGGCCGCTCGGCAAGCAGGCACGAAATCCGCGCTCCTGCTCCAGAATGGCAACGCGTGAATGCGCGAGCATGCCGTCCAGCGTGGTTTCAACGCGACGGGTCAAATCGTCGAGCGCCCGCTGCGAGGCGGCGCGCAAGAGTACATACAGGCTGACCGAGAAGACGCGCTCCTCGCCGCGCTGCAACGCGTCGCGCAAGCGTTCGGTGTCCTCGAAGGCGACTTCACGCTCAGGATCAGCCAGACGGCCACTTCGGATATCGACCAGGCGTGACGACTGGAGTTGCACGAGCTTGTGGCTCAGCAGTTTCACGATGCTCGCCGTCTCCAGTGGCTGCACGTGGAAACTCACTTCGATGGGGTGCTCGAACTCCAGCAATGGCGTGAGCCAACCCGGTACGACGGTGCGCGGATAGCCGACGACGGTCAACACGCGGGCATACTGATACTCCAGGCGCAGGTGATCTCGAGCCACTTCAACCGCCGCCGGGGCGAGGAGGTCCGCCAACGAGCGCATGCCCAGCGCAAAACGGCGTTCTTGGGGTGACAGCGGCTGGACTGAGTCCTCCGACTTGCGTCGTTGGAAGCGGAGCATCGTTACTCTGCTACCCCGGCGACCGGCGCTGCGCGGACGGCGAGCGTGGTGTAATCGTCGAGCTGCTGACGGAACCGCTGTGCGCGGGCGCGTTCGGGCGACCAGCACGCCAGGTACAACTGGGCAAGCTCGAGGTCGCCCAGGCGCCGCGCAGCAAGCCCACACCGCGCCACCTGGCGGCTGACATCTTCGCAACGGAAGGTCAGCTGCCGCCGAGCCGCCGCGCGACGGGGTTCTTCGTCGGCAATCGGACCGCGGCGTAAACGATGTAGCCAACTTGTGCGGGTGACACTCTCAGACGGCACGACGACGTAAAAGCGCCGCTCGAGCAGCGTTCGCTGGCGGGCAAGGCCCTGGATGAATGCGGCGTGGTCGTGCGCGAGGTCAGCCAGTTGTCCATCCATCTCTTTGCGTCCGCGCTCCTCGAGTGACGTCAGATACCTGCTCAGATCTACGGGGCTGGCGCGCACAAGAATCTGAATTGGATAACTCAGTCCGTTTAAAAAGGTGGCGAACCCGGCCAGAACTGCTTCCAGACGGACCTCGTCCTCGAATGGGCGTGCGGTGCCACTCACCTCGAGGACTGCCCGGTACTCGCCGTCCGGGAGTGCCACGACGCCAGTCTGGATGGCCTGAATGGGCAGACGGGTCGATTGAACCGAAGCGCGTTTGACGGTCATTCGCCGTCGTCCTCCGCCCAACTGAGGCTTGGCGTCAGCTCTTGCCAGCCGGCGGTCGCCGGACGCCAATCACTCGCCTCCGGTTCGAGCAGCTGCCAGGTTGAATGCCGCGGTGAGGCCCCGTAGACCAGGGCGGCCGCCAGCCACTCCTCCAGAGGCCGGTCCGCCGGTCGCACGAGTGCGAAGGCCAGCGTGACGGCCACACACAACCCGGCCAGCACAATTCGAACAGGGTCGCCCAGGCCGGCAGCTTGCTCCCAGACGGTATACGCAACCGAGCTGCCGACCAACATGTAGAGGAACTGCCGAACAGTCAAACCAAAGAGAATTTTGTCTTCGACGTTCAGGTGAGTTGGAACTTCGTGGTGTCTGTGCATTTGATGCACACTCCTGTCAGGGTGAACTCACGATGGCATTGCTCACGAGCTGGGCAATCGTGTGTGCCAGCAAGACGACCGCCAGGCCGCCGATCGCCGCGAATGCGGCGTCTTTGGCGGTTTCCATCCGGCGTGGGCTGCCACTGGCAGTCATGTATAGAAAGCCTGCCCACGCCAGGAAGAGGGCGGCGGCGGCGAGCCCAACCTTGGTGGCGGCGTCGAGAAGTGCTTGAAAGACATGGATGATCGCCGTTGGATCACTCATGCTGACTCCCTTCCAATTCGAGATGAGATATTGAGCTGAACATGCGCGTTATCGGGTCGTGGCGCGACCGCCACCGACGAAGTGGGCGCCCCAGAAGCCGGTGAACACGGGCTGAATTGAAACGGTCTCACCCTCGGTTGGTGCGTTGATCTGCTGCCCGTTGCCGATATAGATCCCTACGTGGGTGACCCAGTCGTTGGGGTCGGCATACGTTCTTGCGAAGAACACCAGGTCACCCGGTTGCAACTGGTCCTGAGTGAGACGCGAGGTGGCGTTGTATTGCTGCTGGGCGGTGCGGGGCAGGCTGATACCAAGTTGATGGAAGACCAGTTGCACCAGTCCGGAACAGTCCAGACCGACGGCTGGATTCGTTCCACCAAAGACATAGGGCACCCCCAGATATCGCCGCGCGACGTCGACAGCGGCGGGGGCCGGACTAGCCGCGGGCGCGGTCTGGTTGCTCGCGTCTGCCGGCGACGGGCGGGTTTGGGGTTGCGCCACGGACGCCGCGGACACGGGGTTGGCAGCCGGAGCCACCACAACGGTGGAAACGAGTGACGTCGTGGCGGTCGGAAGGCTCAGCATCGCACCGAACAGGACGGCCAAAACCAGGACTGGCAGACACACAGCGATTGCCAGAGACGTCACGAGTGCGGCGGCGATGGCGAAGAGTCCGTGGCCGAGATTGCGACCGCCGCTATCCAG
>JAFAWJ010000815.1 GCA_019242065.1 Chloroflexota bacterium | reverse complement strand
TGCCCGACGCCCGCCAGCATGCCGCCGACCTGTCCGTCGCCGTCGACCTTCACCAGGACCCCTTGCTCCGCCGCTTCGAGCGTGACTTTGGCCTCGCCTTTGACGAAGCCCGGTCCGCCGCTGCCTTCGACCTGCAGCGTGTACGACTCAGGCGCCGCCTTGTCGACGATCGCTACTTTGCCCTTGTACGTGCCGCGGATCGCGGCGACACCGACCTTCATGACCGCGTCCCAGTGATCGGGGCTGGTCTCGGTCAGCGATTCGACCCCGGGGATACACGTCCGCAGCGACTCGGGATCGAGCAGCAGATCCCAGACCTGCTGCGGCTGGCCCGGAAAGGTATAGGCTCCTTCGAGCTTCATACCGCAGATCGTACCCGTCATACTGGGGCACGTGCCGTCCCGGATAAAACCGCGGGTAGACATTGCCGAGCGTCGCGCGCGCCTGGGTGTGCGACAGCACCTCGCGCGCTCTGCACACGCTGGCACCCCGGCGGCCGTCGCGCGCGACCTGGTGGCGCTGCACGCCACCGATCCCGCGAGCGCGTTTCTGTCGATCGTGGCCCGTACCGAGTCACCCACAGTCGACGGCATCGAGCAGGCCCTGTACACGCGGCGCGAGCTGATCAGGATGCTGGGGATGCGCCGCACCATGTTCGTGATCCACGACGAGCTGGCCGCGGTCGTCCAGGCCGCGTGCACGCGCGCGATCGCGGTCCAGTTGCGGCGCCGCTACCAGCAGCTTCTCCACCAGGCCGCCGTCGTCCCGGACGTCCCCGTGTGGTGGACTTCTGTCGAGCGCGCCACGCTGGCGGCGCTCCGCTCGCGCGGTGAGGCCACCGCCCAGGAGCTGAGTCAGGACGTCCCCGAGCTCAAGACCCAGATCCTTCGGGGCGAAGGCAAGAGCTACGCGGGCACCCAGAGCGTGGCCACCTGGATGCTCATGTACCTCTCGGCCGAGGGCAAGATCGTGCGCGGACGTCCGCGCGGAAGCTGGATCAGCAGCCAGTACCGCTGGGCGCCGGTCGAAGCCTGGCTGCCGGGCGGTCTGGCCGACCTGCCGACGCCGGAGGCGCAGGTCAGGCTTCTGCGTGAATGGCTGCGCGCCTTCGGCCCGGGCACGTATACCGACCTGAAGTGGTGGACCGGCCTGACCATGGGCGACGTCAAACGTGCCGTGCACTCGCTCGACGTGGTCCAAGTTGAGCTCGGCGAAGATACCGGCCTGCTCCTCGCCTCGGACCAGGAGCCCGTCGCCTCGCCCGAGCCGTGGGCGGCGCTGCTGCCCGCGCTCGACGTGACCCCCATGGCCTACGCCCAGCGCTACTGGTTTCTCGGCCCGCACGCCGCCGCGCTGTTCGACCGCTCGGGCAACATCGGTCCGTCCGTGTGGTGCGATGGTCGCATCATCGGTGGCTGGGCCCAGCTGTCTTCTGGCACCATCGCGTGCAAACTGCTGGAAGACGTCGGGCATGATGCCGAGCTCCGCGTCGCAGCCGCGGCGCACACGCTGGAAGCCTGGCTCGGCGGCGTACGAGTCACGCCGCGATTTCGCACGCCGCTCGAGCGCGAGCTGTCGGCCTGAACCCTGCGACGCTTCCTGTTCTTATTCATCCTGGTGCTGGTTGCACTTGGGATCTACTTCCCGTTTGCCGGCGATGTGCTCATCTATAGCCAGCCACCCGCGCCGGCCGACGCCATCGTCGTCCTCGCTGGCAACGCGCCCGACCGACTGCCGTGGGCCGAGACCTTGCGCGACCAGGGATACGCCAATCTGCTCGTGGTCTCGAACGAACAGGTCCACACCCATAACCTGGAGACCACCTGGCTGGCGCTGCACGAGGCGGGCGTCTCGGCCCCCGAGCTGCCCGACTCGGCCCTGGTCGTCCTGGACAATCCACCGCCCGAAAGCACCATCGACGAGGCTCGGCGCGATGCCGACCTGCTCCAGGCCCGAGGCGCGCACTCCGCCCTGCTCGTGACCGACGCGTTCCACTCTCGGCGGGCGTATTTGCTGTTCAGAGCCGCGTTTGCCCGCAAGGGCCTGTTGGTGCGCTCCGTCCCGGTGCCTGATTCGCTGGACCTGGCCCACTGGTGGGCCCACCCGGTGGCCGCGCGGCGGGTGATCGAGGAGTACGCCAAACTGGTGTACTACCTGCCTCAGGGCGCCTACTGGTAGCGGGTGCGACGGCTCAGGCGGCAGCTTGTCGAGCTGGCGGGTCCGCCTCGAGCAGCTTCAGCACGCACCGCTCTTCTTCTGTCAAACCTGTTGCGGGTTTGACTTCGGCGATGGCCGCCTCCGGCTCCAGGTAGCCCTCCAGGTACGCATTCACTACCACTGGATGCACGTACGCCCGGCGCGCTACCGCGGGCGTGTTTCCGAGCGTGTGGGCGACGTCCTTGATCG
>JAFAWJ010000172.1 GCA_019242065.1 Chloroflexota bacterium | reverse complement strand
CATCAGGGGCATTCCCGGCAACCCCGCCTATCCGGGGCTAGCGGCTGCCATAAAGCAAAGCGCCATTCCTAGCATCGACGCCTTCGCCAAACAGGCCGAAACGTCGATTGGTAACACGTTCAGTACGCTGGCCAATCAGCTTGGCGGTAGCGCCGGGGTCACCCAGTTCAAGGGCGGAGGCGCCACCAGCCACACACTGTTCACGGCCCAGCCGAAGAGCGGTGGCGCGAGCAGCTCGCAGGCGACGCAGTCCAGCTGGGGTATCCAGAAGTTCCAGTCCGGCGTCTCGTCGCAGGGCGGTAAGAGCGCGACTGCCCCGCTGACCGCTGGCGCGCCGCAAGATGCGATCAGCACGCTCGAATCTGCCCTGAGTACCTTCTACACGCGCATTACTTCGGATGGCGATCTGGCTAACTCCTGGGCGTCACTCCAGCAAGGTGGCCAGGCGCTCGGCCAGAGCACGTCCTTTGGCGACTTCGTTTCCCAGGCGGCGGCGGAGGTAATCCGCGCCATCGGCCTGGTCGTGCAGTTGGGCCTGGCGGTCGGCAACGCGCTGCTGGACAGTCTGCTGGGCGTGATCGACGCTGCGATGACGCTGATCGCCGACCCCAACACCGGCATCATCAACCAGCCGGTGGACATTCCGGTGCTGTCGTGGCTGTTTCAGCAGTTGACGGGCGAGCAGCTCACCATCGCCAACGTACTGACCCTGATCGCGGCGATCCCGATCACCGTCATGTGGCGGATCGTCGAAGGCCAATGGCCATCGCAGAGCCTTTCTGCTGGACTCGCGGCGACCGAGCTCGGCGTTGCGCAAGGGCTGGTCACCGCCATGACCGTCCTCGGCGGCATTCTGGACCTCATCGGCGGCGTCCTGAACGCTGCCGTCGACTCCGTCTCGCAGGTTGAAGAGGACAATCCCGGAGCCCCGACGGGCCAGGATGAAATTGTGCCGAACTGTGCGCTGGCGTGCGGGCTGTTCGGCGTCGCCATTGGATTCCCGATACTGCAGAGCACCGATGCTCCCAACGCGGTGGCCTGGGCTAGCTGGGGCGGCTTCGCCGGCCTGAGCGTGCTCGGCCTCTTCGGCACGCTTGGGGGGAGGATGAGCGGCGGTGGTCCTCTGTCGAAGGTGCTGACTTACCTCACGCCCTGGTTGACCTTCCTGATGAATACGTTCATCCTGGCGGCCGGGGTCGTGACCTGGATTGACGCCAACGACCCGAGTCCACTCAACAATCTGGGGCTGGCGCTAACGGTCATCCTCACCGTGCCGGGTCTGGTGAACTGGATCAAGCTAGGCGGCATCAAGGGGGCTGCGTTCGTGACGCTGGTTGACTTGTTGATGGCCTTTCCCGCGGCCATTCTGAGTTTCGTGGTCGCCGGTCTGTCTCAGGCCGCTGCCGATCAGGCGGGGACGAGTTTGAGCATGGCGTGATCTCATCGAGGCGCGTGGGCTCCGAGGCAAGGGGCCCACAACTGCGGCCGGGCTCGCGTCGCGCCACTACACTCCACTGTGGAAGGCTGGCGGGGAGGCGATCACGAGGCCGGTCGGCTTGGCCGTGCCAGATGTGCACCGGAATCCGCGCCCGCGGCGGCGCCACGTGCCAGCGACTCGCCGCCAGTTGCAGATCACAGAGAAGTCCGCGTGGCCCCTGGCGCAGCGTTTCACGCAACGAGCCCAGAAATGCTTGCCGAATCCGCCGGTTACTCACGAAGGCTCGATCGTCGCTCGACAAGAACGCACCACGGTGCACCGTAAACCGGGGCGTGAGCCAGCTCATACCCCATGGGAAGTGCTTCTTCAATCAATGCTGTTTGGTAGCAACCACTCTCTAATGCCATTGGTGTCGACCTCTGCTCCGCTGCAGTGCCGCAACCTGCATGTCAGCGTCGGAGAACGCCGAAGAACCGGAGCCAAGATCGCCGCCACGGCACGAGTCTGGTTCGGACGGTGCGGGATCGGAACGTACTAACGCATGTCGTGGAGAGGACAGGACGTGTGCTGCCTGGTCGATCCACAGGCCCTCGACCCTCCGGTGCGCTCCCGCGGCGAGCACCTGCCCGTCAGTCGCCCCAGCCTGGACATGACCGACGAGATGCTCACTCTGGTCGAGAAGAATCGCCTCGAACGAGGTGTGACTCTGAGCCGGCTGCATCGCTGACGTCCTCGAGACCGACTCCACACAGGTCTGGCGCTACACTCCGTACGTGAACGCGCGGCCGTCGAGGCGTGACGACCCGGCCGCGGGCGACCCCATTCGTCGGCCCGCTCGGCGCGTTGCCTCGGTATCGGCTGCGGGCTGGGTTGCGCCAGGAAGCCCTCGCCGACCAAGCCGGTCTCAGCGCGGCCGCCATCGGAGCGCTCGATGTTGGCTGCGGCGCAGGCATGGCAGCCCAGATCGGGATGGCGTGTCGGCACGCGCGCCAGACGGGCGACTTCCGCCAGGGCGATCTCGAAGAGGTGCGGGATACACCGTAGCCTTGTGGTCGACGTGTGTCAGTTGCCGAAAACGCACGCATGGCACATCCTGGCACCTTGATGCGCCCGGGCGGTCCTGCCTCCGTTGTCGTCGTTGCCGTGGCGCTGTTCACCGACGGGTTCGTCTATGGGCTGCTCATCCCGCTGGCTGCGCAGACGCCCGGCGGCGCACTGAGCGGCCCGACGCTCGCCCTCACCTACAGCGGTTATGCGTTGGGCGTCCTGCTCGCCACGCCGGTGATTGCCGCGCTCACTGACCGCGTCGGTCGGCGGCTACCCTTCCTCCTCGGTCTCGTGTTCCTCGGCCTCGCGACGCTGCTCTTCGCCACGGCGAGCTCCCTGCCGCTGCTCCTGGTGGCGCGAATCGTTCAGGGCATCGCCTCGACCGCCACCTGGACGGCCGGCCTGGCTCTGATCGCCGACGCTTTCACCACCCGACGCACTGAGATGATGGGCTTCGCCATGATGGGCAGCAGCGGCGGCTCCGTGCTCGGGCCGCTGGTCGGCGGCATACTCGTGGAGTTCGGCGGCTATCACTGGCCCTTCGTCCTGGCCGGCGCGCTGCTCGCCGTCGACTTCGGCCTCCGCCTGACCCTGGTGCGCGATCGAGCGCGTGCCAGCGAGCCGCCGACCGCGCCGTGGACGCTGGTGCGCGACCGGAGCATCCTGTCGGCGACGCTGGTGGTCCTGCTAGCTGCGGGCGGCTGGTCGCTGATCGAGCCGTTGCTGCCCGAGCACGTGATGCAGGTGGCCGGCATCGGCCCGGCCGCGGTTGGCGTGATGTTCACCCTGTCGACACTCACCAATGGTGTCAGCGCCCCCTGGATCGGGAGGTTGGCCGAGCGCGTTGGTCTGTGGCCGAGCATGCTCGCGGGCCTGCTGCTGCTCGCGCTGGCATTGCCCTGGGTGGCGGTGCCGTCGTTCGTCGTCCCGATCACGGCTGCGCTCATGCTGGCGAATGTCGCCTACGGCCTGGCCATGAATCCGTCGCTGTCCGACCTCGCCGATGGCGTCGATCGCCGCGGCACCAGCGCCTATGGCGCCGTCTACGCGCTCTACAACATCGGGTATTCGATCGGGCAACTGGGCGGCAACCTCTTGGGCGGCGCGCTCAGCAGCGCCATCGCGTTCCTGGGCACGCTCGTCCTCACCAGCCTGGTGCTTCTGGCCTGCCTACCGCTTCTCTACATCCTGCGCGCGTGGCCGCTTCGCATCCGTTCAATCGGCAACTGAACCACCCCGACCACCTCTGCGAAGGAGCTTCCCCGTGGCGATCACCGCGACCACCATCCAGGAGCTCGA
>JAFAWJ010000614.1 GCA_019242065.1 Chloroflexota bacterium | reverse complement strand
AATCCCGATGCGGGGCTGGTCAGTCCAGGCCTGGACCGCCAGGTACTCTCGACGCTGCTCTCTTGAGCTAGTTAGTTCTCGCCGCAAACCCAGCGGCTGGCCATCTGGGCGGCTGACCTCACCGGTGTCAACACGTCTCCCCCAGAGGGGACCTCGTGAAACGGCGGGCGCATCGCCACTGACACCACCAGATTCGCCTGGCGCAGTGGCGGCCTCGAGAACCTCTTTCGCCAGGGGTCCCCTCTGGGGAACTACGTCTCAACCTGTCCGACTCACCCACCGAAACGCTGAAGTCAGCGTTTTACAGCGCAAAACTAGCCCGCGGGTTCGGCGGCCGACTCCAACAGACTGTCGACCACCGCCCGCGGCAGGCGTTCGTGAAAGAGCACATCCCCGCGCGCGTTCAGCACCGCGTCGCGGAAACGGGTGGCCCACGTGTTTTCGTACAGCAGGAAGCCCGCCGAGCTGCCGTTTTCCAGCGAGGCCGCCATCTGCCGCACGTCCGACTCGGAGATCAGTCCCATGATGTCGTCGACCAGCGGATCCAGCGCGCTGAGCGTCTCGGGATCCAGGTCGGACAGTTCGATGACCTGGATCTCACCCGCGTCGCTCCTGCGGGCGGCCAGCACGTCGATGATGCGAATCGTGCCCGCGTTCACGAGCGCGGTCAACGCATCGACGACCTCGCGCGGAATCCGTTCTTCTGGAAATTTGACGGCGAGGAACTCCACCGGTCCAAGGGTCATTGCGACTGCGCTCCTGTTGCGTTCGTTCGCCAACCGTAGGCGCCGGTCCACTCAGGACCCACTCAGGCTCTGCTCGGCCATGGAGCGTGAGCAGGCGCTGAGTGAGTGTTGCGATAGCGTGTCAGCCGCTTGAAATCGACCCCGCGGATCCTGGTGGTGGAGGACGATTGGCGCATCGGCGCGTTTCTCGACCGAGCGCTCAGCCATCGTGGGTACGTGGTGCAGGTGGTGCGCGAGGGCGGCGCGGCCCTGGAGGTGACCATCAACAGCCAAAGTCCGGACCTGGTGATTCTCGACTTGATGCTGCCGGATATGGACGGTCTCGAGGTCGCCCACCGCCTGCGCAGTCGCAGCGAGATCCCGATTCTCATGCTGACCGCGCGCGATACCGTGGCCGACCGCGTCCGCGGCCTCGATGCCGGCGCCGACGACTACCTGGTCAAGCCGTTCGCTCTCGAGGAGCTCCTGGCGCGCGTGCGGGCCATGCTCCGTCGACAAACGTCGACGATGAGCGCCCAGCGACGGGGCCGCCTGACGTACCACGCGATCGTGCTGGACCGCGATACGCGCGAGACAACCCTGCTGGGTCAGCGCGCGCAGCTACGGAACCGCGAGTTCGAGCTGCTCAGCTACTTCATGCGCAATCCCGAGCGCGCGTTGAGTCGGCGCGAGCTGCGCGACGAAGTCTGGGGGGACGACTTCCCGGGCGATTCCAACGTGATCGAAGTCACCGTCGGCAACCTGCGACGCCGGCTCGAGGACTACGGGCTGCCGCGCGTCATCCATACCGTGCGGCCGATCGGTTACATGTTGCGCTGGCCGACCGACCCATGACCTCCACCCAGACGCGACTGACCTTCGCCAACGCCGTGATCATCTTCCTCGCGGCGGTCCTGTTCGCCCTGATCCTGGTCCCGCTGCGAGCGGCCGTCATGCAGCATGTCATGGATACCGAGCTCCAGCGCATGGGCGAGCGCGTTGCGCAGGCGCCCACGGCCGGCGTGCTGCCACCGACCGACGTCTTTGCCCCGCATCCAATCTTCATCCAGGCCGTCCGACTTGACGGCAGCGTCCAGTCGCGCTCGGCGAACTTCGGCGACGCCCAGCTGCCCGTCGATCCCGCGAATCTGACCCGCGCCCGCAGCGGTAATGGCCAGCCCTGGTTTGACAGCATTGCCGTCGACGGACACCTGCTGCGGACCTACGAGCGACCAACCCTCGACGGGATCGTCGAGGTCGCCAGTCCGTTGGACGATGGTCTGCCGCGCGGCCCACTCCTGCTGAGCCTGATCGTGGGCATGGTGCTGGGGGTCGTCGGCGCGGTGGCCGCTGGCTGGTTGCTGGCGCGGGTCGCGCTGGCTCCGGTCGAACGCCTGGCCGTGGCCGTGGACTCCATCAGCTCGACCGACGACCTGGGCCGCCGCATACCGATTGACCCTTTCGGCACAGTGCGGCTCGATCCCGTGGTTCGGCTGACACATGCCTTCAACGCGATGCTGGACCGTCTGCAGCTATCGACCGAGCGGCTGACCCAGTCGCTGCAGTTGCAGCGCCAGTTCGTCGGCGACGCCAGTCATCAGCTGCGCACGCCACTCACCTCGCTGCGCGGCAACGTCGACCTGTTGTCACGCATGTGCGCCGAGGACTGCCCCCTGGCCGCCCTCGACCAGCATCAACTGGTGCTGGCGGACCTCAACGTCGAGTCGGAGCGCATGTCGCGACTGGTCGATGGGCTGCTCGTGCTGGCGCGGGCTGACGCCCAGCAACACCTGAACCGCGTGCCGACGGATCTGGAGCCCCTGATCAAGGGAGCGTGGCGCACCGCGACGGCGCTGTCAGACAGCGTCACCGTCGAGCTGGGCCAGGTGGCGCATGGCGTGCGCGTCAGCGCCGATCCGGATCGACTGATGCAGCTGTTCGTCATCCTGCTCGAAAACGCGGTGCGCTACAGCCCACCAGGGGGACACGTGTGGCTGCGGGCGGCGCTGCAGGATCGGCACGCACGAGCGGGGGTCGAAGTCGAGGTTGCGGATGCCGGTCCGGGCATACCTGTCGACGAACGTGTGCGCATCTTCGAGCGCTTCTACCGCGTGCGCAGCACCGAATCGATGACGGAAGGCGTCGGACTCGGACTGGCCGTCGCACGCTGGCTGGCAAGCGAGCACGAGGCGGAGATCAGCCTGTCGGACAACACGCCGGTCGGCAGCATCTTCGGCGTGTGGCTACCGCTGCTCGACGGCGAGGCTAGGGGCGAGCGCGCGCGCTAGCCGCGACTGTCCCCTCCCGCGGGATACTCGTCGGCTTGACGAACAGGCGCCGAAAGTCGCGCAGCATGCTCACGGTCAGCCAGCTGCCGCGCGCCGGGCTTTCGATGTGGGCGTCGTAGGCATATTCACGCGCCGCGTCGTCGTGCTCGACGAGCAGGCACAGCGACGCATTCTGTCCGGAGCGCGTGTAGTCGAACATATCTTCGTCGCCGATCGAGTTGCCCGCGGCGAAAATCGGGCGGCGTCCAATGCAGTGCTGGATCGCGCGCACTTTGGCTTCGCCTTCGCCCGGCTCGCCCAGCAAGGTGTGGGTGCGAATGACCAGGATCTTGCCGTCCAACCGTTCGAAGCTGTAGTCGACAGTCGCGCCCGCGACCCGCTCGGCGGGGACGCCGTACAGCTGTTCGCTCGCGGCTCGGACGAACTCCACCCCACCACCTGTGACGATGAACGGCCGGAACTCTTTGGCTTGCAGAAAGGCCAGCAGCTCCAGCATCGGCCGGTACGTCAGCTCCCGAAACGGCACGCCAAAGCGCGGATGGAGACGGCGCGCCAGAAACCGGTGCGCCTGCGACACGAACTGCTCGGGCGTCAGTCCAGCGTTCGTCTGCAACAGAATTTCAGAGAGATGGTCCAGGTCGAGCGCCTGAAAACAGGCGATGTCGGACCGGTTGGCCGCGTCGACGAGCTCGGGATCCAGCAGTCGCAAGTGTTCGGGGGATTGCTCGCAAAGCAGGTCCATCACGAAGAATGCGAGCGCTGAGGCCGGTTGCTCGCACCAGAGCGTGCCGTCGCTGTCGAAGACCGCGATCCGCTCGTCCGGCGGGACGAACAAGGGGCTGCTTGGATTGGTAACCCGCCGCACAAACTGGACGATCGCTTCAGTCGTAGCGGAATCTGTCCAGGATGGCAGCGGCTTTCGCACCTCAGCGAGGGTACGTGTCGGGTTGCTCAGTCGTGGCTCAAGTGGATGTTGTGCAAAACAAGCCAACTGTGGTAGGTCACGGACGATGCCAATGCTCGAGCTTAATCTCATGGGCGTTCCCGAGGTGCTGCTGGACGGCGAGCCACTGACATTCGCGCGACGGGGATCGGTCGGGCTGCTGGCGTACCTGGTGCTCTCGCGCCGGGCACACGCGCGTGAAGCCCTCGCCACACTCCTGGCGGGCGACAGCTCGGAGGATCAAGCGCGCAAGTACCTGAGCAACGTCCTGGTCGATCTGCGGCAAACACTCGGCGCGTACATCGTCGCGACCCGTCAGACGGTCCTCTTCGATCGCAGC
>JAFAWJ010000612.1 GCA_019242065.1 Chloroflexota bacterium | reverse complement strand
ATGAGGCGGGAGGGTTGGCTCGCGCTGGTCCGCGGCCCTGGACGGTTGGGATGGCTCGGGACTGTCAGGACGCTCCGAAGTGTCAGGCGGTACTGATGACTCGCGTGGCGCGGCGGCGTTGTCTTCGATGGTCGCCAGCACGTCGCCAGGGTGGACCGTGTCGCCTTCCTGGGCCGCGAGCGCGCCCAGCACACCCGACTGATCGGCGGCGACGTCCACGTTGACTTTTTCCGTCTCCAGCTGGACCAGCGGTTCGCCAGCTTCGACCGCCTCGCCCGCCTGCTTCAGCCAGGCGCCCACGGTGGCTTCGACGATCGACTCGCCCAGGACCGGGACGCGGACTTCAACTGGCATGCACGGCGGCTCCCTCGAGAATCTCGGCCAGGATGCGGCGCTGCTCGGCGGCGTGCGCCTCCGCCCAGCCTTCCGCCGGACTGGCCTGCTCGGGACGCCCGACGTAGCGCACCTCGTGCGCGCCTCGCAGCTGGCGTTCGACAAACGTCCACGCGCCCATGTTGTGTGGCTCCTCCTGCAACCAGAGCGTCTCGTCCGCGCGACCATACTTGTCGAGGATCTCGAGCAGCTCGTCGCGGGGAAACGGATACAGCTGTTCGAGACGGATGACCGCGAGGTCGTCGGCCGCGGCACGCCGCGCGTCAGCCTGCAGCTCGGCCCAGATGTGGCCGCTGCACAGGACGACGCGGCGGACGCGAGTCGGGTGCTGCGCCGCGGCGGCGTCGTCGATCACCGGCTCGAAACGACCGTGGACCAGGTCGCTGGCGCGTGAGGCGGCCAGCGGGTGGCGCAACAGGCTCTTCGGGGTCATCAGCACCAGCGGCCGGGTGTGGCTGACGGAGTCGCGGCGCGCAGCCTGGCAGCGAAGCAGAAAGTAGTACTGGGCGGCGGTCGTGCAGTTGGCGACGCGGATGTTGTCCTCGGCGGCAAGCTGCAGAAAACGTTCGAGTCGACCGCTCGAGTGGTCCGGTCCCTGGCCCTCCCAGGCGTGCGGCAGCAGCAATACCAGGCCCGAGAGCAGCCCCCACTTCGCCTGAGCGGCGACGACGAACTCGTCGACGATGACCTGGGCGCCGTCAATGAAGTCGCCGTACTGCGCCTCCCACAGTACCAGCGTCTCGGGCGATTGGACGCTGTAGCCGTACTCGAAGCCGAGGGTGGCGTTTTCCGACAGTGGGCTATTGAAGACGTCGAAGGTCGCCTGCGAGGTGCCGGCGAGGGGGATGAAACGCTGACCGGTGCGCGTGTCGTAGAAGGCGAGATGGCGCTGGCTGAAGGTGCCGCGGATGGCGTCCTGGCCCGTCAGCCGTATTGGGACGCCGGCTTGCAGCAGGGTGCCGAAGGCGAGTGACTCGGCGTGGCCGAAGTCGACGACGCCGTCGGGCTTGTCGAAGGCGGCACGGCGGCGCTCGAGGGCGCGCTGCAGGCGCGGATGGAGGTTGAAGCCGTCGGGCAGGGTCAGGAGCTGGGTGTTGAGGGCTTTCAGGGTTTCCCAGGATGGGTTCGAGCCGCTGATACGTTCGGCGTCGCTGTTCGGGGTGGCGTCGGTCTCTGCGGTAGCAGAGTCGGTCTGGCCGCGGACGCGTTCGCGGATGCGCTGGAACTCGTCGAGGCCGGCCTTCAGAAACGCGTCGGCGTCGCCAGGGCGCACCACGCCGCGACGCGTGAGATCGGCCGCGAAGAGCTCACGCACGGTCGGCTTCTTGTCGATGGCGGCATACGTCCGCGGCTGGGTCAGCGACGGGTCGTCGCCCTCGTTGTGGCCCCAGCGCCGATAGCCGATCAGGTCGACCAGAAAGTCCTGGTCGAACGTGGCGCGGTACGCCGCGGCCAGCCGGATGGCGGCGAGGCAGGCGACGGGGTCGTCGGCGTTGACGTGGACGATGGGCATTTCGAAACCCTTGGCCAGGTCGCTGGCGTACAGGGTGGAGCGTCCGTCGCGCGGTTCGGTGGTGAAGCCGAGCTGGTTGTTGGCGATGATGTGCAGCGTGCCGCGCGTGGAGTA
>JAFAWJ010000126.1 GCA_019242065.1 Chloroflexota bacterium | reverse complement strand
CTTCCGATCTCAACAGTTCGGAACGTCTAGCGGCCCAGTGCCGCAAATGTCGACGCGACATGCCTGCGGAGAGTCTCAGCGTAATCGCCGGCGCGGGCGACAAGTGCGCCGGCCCGGCGTTCGGCGTCGCGCCACCATCGATCCATGCCCGATGCCGCGGCCAACTCCGCCGTGAGATACCACGCCTCCAGTCCCGCGCACTGATCGAGTTCAGCCAGCAGCCTGTCACACTCGTCATGATTGATGGCCTCGCCGGCGGCCAGTCGCGCGCGAGCAAGGGTCAGTTGCGCGATGAGGGGATACCGCCGTGTGCGTCGATCGAACCCGTCGGCCAGTACGTCGGAGGCCAATGAGGCTGCACGCGCGTAATCCCCTGTGGCGAGGGCGTGCCGTGCGCGCTGAGAGACATAGCGCTGGTGGTGATGCCACGCCTGGACGCCGTGCCAGTCGAGTACGTCAGACGTTGCCTCGATCAGCCTGGCTTCTCCGTCGAGGTCACGCGCAATCAGGCGACCCTCGATGAGGTCCAGGCGTGCCGCGAAGTACATCTCGTCCATTGCCCCTCGCTGGCGACTGGACATTTCCAGGCTCCGCTGGCTGCAATCATCGGCTTCATCGAGGCATCCCAGGCAGCGCAGCAACCACGAGCGGACGTTGTCCTGGACCGCGACAAAGCGAACGCCTGACTCGCCGGCCTGAACCGCCAACGCCCTGCCCGCCTCGACAGCCGCCAGTGCCTCTATCGGCCGACCCCGCATGCCGAGTCCCAGAACCCGGAAGAGATAGCCGTGGTGCAGCGCAAACGGATGCCCCAGGCGCGTGGGATCCACGAGCGCGCGGTCGACCAGGGCCGTACCTTCCTCGACCCTGCCCTGGTGTACGCGCAATGCTCCCAGGAACACCTGAGCCACGCCACGCACTTCGACTGGCGCGCCGGCCACCGCTTCGCTGAGGCGCTCATCCGCTTCTGCGAGGCGCCCGCTGGCGTGCAGCACGCGACCGCTCAGCGTGAGACAACTCGCACGCAAGGCCGCGTCATCAGCGCGCTGGATCGCTTCCTCCACGCGCTGCGATGCAAGATCGTAGTTGCGCTTGTAATACGCGGCCCAGCCAGCGACTTCGAGCGAGGCTGATCCTCCGCCGAGCTGAAGCGCCCTGCCCCCGTCGATCTCGGCCCCATCAAGATCAAAACGCGCGATGCGCACGCGAGCGCGGGCCACGCGGGCACCGACGTTGTCCTCCAGCGCGATCGCTTCGCTGAGTAGCTGCTCCGCCTGAGGCATGTCGTAACGATCGGCTGCGTTGCTCGCCGCATCAACCAGCGCGGCCACGGCGGTGCCGATGTCGCCGCCGAAGCGGGCGTGCCACGCCACCTCGAGCGGGTCGTGTCCGGTGCGTTTCCACAGGACGCGCGCCGCTTCACGATGCACATATGCACGGCGCGCCGCACCGGTATCCGCGACCAACGCCTCGCGCACGAGCTCGTGCCGAAAGCTGAGACGTCCTGCCCGTTCTGCGACGAGGAGCGTACGCAGCCCAGCGTCAAGATGGTCAAGCAACATTCTTACCGGCATGTCGAGCACACCGGCAAGCAGATCGACGTCCACTTCGGAGCCAAGAATTGCGGCAGCACGCAGCGTCGATGCCGCGTCGCCCATCGCGTCGACCCGTGCGGCGATGGCCTCCCTCAGACTGCTGGGCAGCTCCGCGGACGTGGCGCTGGCGAGCTCGTGCAAGAAAAGTGGGTGGCCGCCGCTGCGTGCGTGCAACTCGGGAGCACGCTCCGTCCCAACCAGCCTGGCGACGGACTCCAGGTCGAGCGGACCAAGAGTCAGCAGCGTCGTGGGCCCGAGGCTCGGTCCTTCGGGTCGGCGGGTGGCCACGACCAGAAGCCGCTTGCCGCGCCGCGCCGCAAACCGCATCCACTCAATCGTGCTCGCGCCAGCCAGGTGCACGTCTTCGACGATCACCACCGCCGCACGCTGTCCGGCTGCTCTTTCGATGGTCGCCAGAAGGGCAGCAAACAGAAGCGCGCGCCCAGCTGCGGGGTCGGCGACGGTGGTCGGTCCGGTCGGCGCGGTGGCCGTCGAGAATCGGCCGAGCAGCGGTCCGAGCACGGGCTCTGCCCCGGCCAGGCACGCTGCGACCTCGTCCGAATCGAGCGTGCGCAGGTGCGCCTCAAGGCCGTCCAGGATCGGCTGCAGAGGCAGATCGCGGCCAAGCTCGTCGCAGCCCGCGTGGATTACCAGGGCTTCGCCAAGCAGCCCGCTGGACCAGCTTGTGACGAGCGTTGTTTTGCCGATACCCGCCTCACCCTGGACGACGGCCAGCATCGATTCGCCCGTTCGCGCACGCCCCAGCAAGTCCGTCAGTGCAGCCAACTGCGGGTCCCGACCGACCAGAGCGTGTGTTGGAGGCGATGCGCTCGAGCCTGGTCTGGCGGGCGTCGCGTCGCCAAGCAGAATCGAGGTGTGCAGCTCGTCGCTTTCTGGAGCGGGATCCACCCCGAGGTCTTCCGAAAGCCGTTCGCGAACTCGAGCGTAGGCGGCCAACGCCGACGCGGGTCGACCGGCGGCGGCGTGCGCGCGCATCAGGACGCGCAGGGCGGCTTCGTCGTAAGGATCGTGGTCGAGCGCGCCTTCCGCGAGGACGGCGGCCTCGCCCGCGTCTCCAGCCATGAGCGCCGCCTCCGCCCCAATCCAGCGCGCCCGAGCAACGGTCCGCGCAACGGCGTTGCACGCCGCCTCGGCCCAGGCCCGCTCTGGCTCGTCTGCGAGAAGCTCTCCGCGCACAACGGCGAGCGCCGCGCGCGCTGCTGCCCGTGCCGCGGCGGTATTGCCTGCCGCCAGCCGCGCCGCGCCCTCCTCAACACGCACTTCCAGCTCGATAAGGTCCAGCCAATCAACGTCCAATGCCCAGCCAGCAGCGGACCGACGCACGCGGTGCGCACCCAGAACTGAGCGGAGACGGCTAACCAGCACCCCAACTTGCTCGGCCGGCCTGGCCGGCACGTCATCGTCTGGCCAGAGGACATCGATCACCTTATCCGAGGAAACCGGCGCGCCACGGCCTAGCGCCAGGACCTTAACGAGGGTGCGCGCCTTTCGGCTGCCCAGCGCCGAGCCGTCGACGCCTTCGACCTCCAGACCGCCAAGCAGCCGCACCCGAAGTTGAGCCAGCCCAGCCACACTCACGCCGCATCCTCGGCGTCGATTCTGCCTGCCCCTGTCAAGCTGGCCGTCGAGCGACGGGCTGTTGACTCCTGCAGGATGAACCTCGCGCAGTGAGCCTCGTGCGTGGTGCGGACACAGAGGCGTGCAGCGCGCGAGGCGGTCTCATGCGCCGGTCTTTTTTCGAATGTTCAG
>JAFAWJ010000040.1 GCA_019242065.1 Chloroflexota bacterium | reverse complement strand
GCGCCTGTTCGGGCTGACTGGCACCGAGGGCAATCACGGCGAAGACGTCAAAGAGGCGTACTTCTATCTCGACAACACGCCGACCCACGCGTATATGCGCGCGGCATACCGCTATCCCCAGCGCGCTTTTCCGTACGCCGACCTCGTCGCCGAGAACCGACGCCGCACACGGCTGGATCCAGAATACGAGCTGGTGGACACCGGCATCTTCGCCGACGACCGCTACTTCGACGTGGTGGTGGAGTACGCCAAAGCGGATCCGACGGACCTGGTGATCAGGATCAGCGTGACCAACTGCGGACCACGAACCGCGTCGGTGCGCGTTCTGCCGACGCTGTGGTTTCGCAACACCTGGGCGTGGAGCCTGCCTGTTGTCGAGACGCCCAGCTTGACTCAGGTGAGCGACGGTGTCGTGGAGGCCAGGCACCGCGAGTACGGCAGCTACTGGCTGGCGTGCGAAGGCGCGCCCGAGCTGCTGTTCACCGACAACGAAACCAACGCCGAGCGCCTGTGGGGTGTCCCGAACCGGACGCCTTTCGTGAAGGACGGGATCGACTCGGCTATCGTTCACGCCCAGACCGAAGCGGTCAATCCCGCCCGCCACGGGACGAAGATGGCAGCCCACTACGCGCTGAGCCTGGCGCCTGGTGAGACCCGCGCGCTTCACCTGCGCCTGGCGCCTAGCCGGAGCGCGCGCCCGTTCGCCGATGCCGCGCTTTTGATCGGGCAGCGGGCGCGCGAGGCGGACGAGTTCTACGCCAGTCTTCCCGGCGCCGAACGCCTGTCGGACGACGACCGCTCCATCCAGCGTCAGGCGTTCGCGGGTCTGCTGTGGAGCAAGCAGTTCTACCACTTCGAGGTGGAGGAGTGGCTGGATGGCGACCCTGTCGGACCACCTCCGCCGCAGGAGCGCCAGCATGGTCGTGACTCCGACTGGCGTCACCTCCACAATATGGACGTCGTCTCCATGCCCGACAAATGGGAATACCCCTGGTACGCGGCATGGGACCTCGCCTTCCACACACTTCCGCTGGCGCAGCTCGACCCGGATTTCGCCAAGCGCCAGCTCGTCCTCATCCTGCGCGAGTGGTACATGCACCCCAACGGACAGCTGCCCGCGTACGAGTGGGCCTTCGACGACGTCAATCCCCCCGTGCACGCGTGGGCCGCCTGGCGCGTGTTCGACATCGACCGCCGCGCCAGCGGCACGAGCGACGTCCACTTCCTGAAGCGCGTGTTCCACAAACTGCTGCTCAACTTCACGTGGTGGGTCAACCGCAAGGACGCCGGCGGCCGCAACGTGTTTCAGGGTGGCTTTCTGGGACTGGACAACATCGGCGTGTTCGACCGGAGCGCGCCGCTGCCCGGCGGCGGCTACCTGGATCAATCTGACGGCACCGCCTGGATGGGCATGTTCTGCCTCAGCATGCTGCGCATCGCGTTGGAGCTGGCGGACACGGACGCGGCGTACGAGGACGTCGCGACCAAGTTCTTCGAACACTTCCTGTGGATCGCGGCCGCGCTCAACAACCTGGGCGGCGCCGGCATTCCGCTATGGGACGACGACGACGAATTCTTCTATGACGTCCTCCAGCTCCCGAGCGGTGAGGTCCGCAAACTGAAGGTGCGCTCGCTGGTGGGGCTGATACCGCTGCTCGCGGTGGAAACGTTGGAGCCAGAGGTGTTGGAGCGCCTGCCGAACTTCGCGCGGCGCATGAACTGGTTCCTGACTCATCGGCCGGACCTAGCGAGCCTGGTCTCACGCTGGCACGTGGGCGGGGTTGAGGACCGTCGGCTGTTCGCACTCGCGCGCGGCCACCGCATGAAGCGCCTGCTGCACCGCATGCTGGATCCGGCCGAGTTCCTATCGGACTACGGTGTGCGCGGCCTGAGTCGCTATCATCTCGAGCACCCGTACCAACTGGAGCTCGGGGATCGCACATATGAGGTCCGCTACGAGCCTGGCGAATCGACAACGGGCCTGTTCGGCGGGAACTCCAACTGGCGGGGGCCTATCTGGTTTCCGATCAATTTTCTGCTGATCGAAGCCCTGCGGAAGTTCCACGAGTATTATGGGGACGAGTTTCGGGTTGAATGCCCGACTGGATCCGGCCAGATGCTGACGCTGACCGAGGTTGCCGACGAGCTGGCCAGGCGCTTGAAGCGCATTTTTCAGCGTGGCGCCGACGGACGCCGACCGGTCTTCGGTGAGATCGAGCTGTTTCAAGCGGACCCACGCTGGCGAGATAACGTGTTGTTCTACGAGTATTTCCACGGCGATAGCGGGCGTGGCGCCGGAGCCAGCCATCAAACCGGCTGGACCGCGCTCATCGCCAGTGTGTTGGCCGAAACCGGAGGAGCGACATGACGACGGAGTATGACGCGATCATCGTCGGCTCGGGTCAGGCCGGCGGACCGCTTGGCACGGCGCTGGTCGGCGCGGGCTACCGCACCGCGCTCATCGAGAGCGAGCACGTCGGCGGGACGTGCATCAACGAGGGCTGCACCCCCACCAAGACGATGGTTGCCAGCGCGCGCGTGGCCTACCTCGCGCGGCGGGCGGCCGAGTATGGCGTGCACACCGGACCGATCCAGGTCGACATGCAGCGTGTCCGCGAGCGCAAGCGCCAGATCGTGGACAGCTTTCGGACGGGCAGCGAGCGGCAGATCGTCCAGGGCGGGGTCAGCCTGGTGCGGGGTCAAGCGCGCTTCGTCGATGTCAAAACGCTGGAGGTCGACGGACAGCAGTTCCACGCGGAGCGCATCTTCATCAACACCGGTGCGCGTCCAACGCGCCCGTCGCTGGCGGGGCTGGAGTCAGTATCGGCGCTGGATTCGACCTCGATCATGGAGCTGGACCAGGTGCCCGAGCATCTGCTGGTGCTGGGTGGCGGCTACGTCGGCCTGGAGTTCGGGCAGATGTTCCGTCGGTTCGGAGCGCGCGTCAGCGTGATCCAGCGCGCTGCGAAGCTGCTTGCGCGCGAAGACGACGACGTGGCGGATGCCGTCGCCGAAATTTTGCGCGGGGATGGCATCGACGTGTATCTGAACACCTCGGCGGAGCGCATCGAGCGCGCTGGAGGCAGTCTCCGACTGACGATCAGCAGCGGTGCGGGTGGAGCTGGACAGGTGCTGGAGGGCTCACACGTGCTGCTGGCGGTGGGTCGCACGCCGAACACCGATCGCCTGAACCTGGCGGCGACGGGGCTGGAGACGGATGCAGCCGGCTTCTTGCCCGTCAACGAGCGGCTCGAGACGAGCGTGGCTGGGATATATGCGCTCGGCGATGTGAAGGGCGGTCCAGCCTTCACGCATATTTCGTATGACGACTTCCGCATTGTCAGGAC
>JAFAWJ010000939.1 GCA_019242065.1 Chloroflexota bacterium | reverse complement strand
GGTCACCAGCGGGACGTTCAGCGCAAAGGTGCGGACCAGGCTACCGTCCAGGTAGACCTCCAGGTGCCCTTCTTGAGGTGCAGCGACCGGCGTGTGCTGCGGCGGACCTCCGCCGAGATTTCCCGAGAGCGTCAGCTCGCCGGGCGGAATGTCGTGGGTCACTGCACGAGCACCTTGTGCTGCCCCGAGCGCAGCACGGCGTCTGAGGTCAGGCCGAGTCGCGGCGAGACCGTCTGGACTCCGTCGGCCGAGTTCGGATCGGGAATGGTGACTCGCACCTCGTCGACGTACTCGACTCCGGCGACGCGCTGCAATCGCGCGTAGATCTCGGAAACATGCAGGTCGCGTCCCATCGGCCAGCCCTTCCCGTCTGGACCGCCCGTATATGGACTCAGGTACGTGTAGAGCGCCCGTTCGGCCGCGCGGCGCACATTTTCGATCAGGTACTGCTCGCTGCGCGCCGAAACACGCAGGGTGACCTCGACCGAGACGTCAATCGCACGCGGCGCGCGCACCTCGAGACGCGCACCCACCACTCGCCGTTCGTCCAGGTGGGCGCGCACCGCTCGCAGCAGCTCCGGCCGCTCGAGTGACGGATTGACGCCGCCACGCGCGTCGGCATCCGGCAGTTGCGGCAGCACCAGCACGACCACCTGGCCCGGCTCCAGATCACCGGGCCCGGCCGGCAGCGCACCGGGCGCCAGGCAGTGGGCGCGCGCCACTCCGGGGACTTGCAGCGCCAGGTACTCGTAGTCCTCGGCGGTGACCGCGCGAGTGCGCGTGCGCAGCATTTGCGGCGCGCGCAGCTTTGCATCGTCGAGCGTCTGTGCGTCGCGACCACCCATCGCCGGCTGGCGGTTGGTCACCTGGCTGACGTACGGGATAGACGTCTTCAGCACGTTCAACGTCCCGCGCGGCACGTTGCCGACCACCCCACCCCCATGCTGATAGCGACTGAACCTCAGCCAGCTTCGCTTCAGCGGCGTCGCACCAAAACGGTACACGGTGCCATCTGGCTGGAGCAGAGTCGGTCCCAGCGTGAGCGTCCCGTCCGTACTGTCGAGGGTGAAGTGCCGATCATCCGGACCAGAGTCGGCGAAATCCTCGACCTCCTCCCACTGTTCAGGCTCGCTGCCCGGCGACTCGACGACCAGATACTCCTGGTGCGTGTCGCGCACCAGCAACGGGGCGTGCTGAAGGGTAAACGTCTGACCCGGAGTCCCCTCGCTCTGGCCGAGAATCTCGTCGCGGACCGTCGTCGCGTGGCGCGCACCTACCGTCCCGCCGCGCGCCTCCACGCGCAGCCGGTCGACCCATGGCGACGCATAGTAGGTGCGCTGCCCAGGCTGGGCTTCGGTCAGACGGCAGCGCAGCCAGCGGCCGCGGGTACCGGCGAAGTCCGCCTCCTGCATTGCCGGCGTATGGAGGATCACTTCGCCTGGAGTGTTGAAGCCGCCTGTGCCGTCATACTCGACCTCGCACGCGACCCAGCCGGTCAGGTCGCCTTGCCAGACCTCCCACGCCAGCGGCGGATCGAGTGGATCGATACCCGCGCCGCCAGCCAACTCGCACGTCATGATGACGGCCAGGACATGCTGGGAGTGGTCGCGCTCAAACGGCAGATACATCGCGTCGCCCGGCTGCGGCTGCGAACCGAAGACCTGCAGGCGGTGGCCGGCCATCCCTAACCTGGCGACGTCGACCTGCGCCCAGGCGTCGGCCGCGTCCGTCGCCACGGCGCGGCGGGTAAAGGCCTGGCCGTCGACGAGGGCCGGCGTGCGGATAGTCAGTTCCGCCTCCGTGGTAAAGACGATGGCCGGACTCGTTTCCGTGCGGATGGTGGCAACTTCGGTACCCTCCGGAATGCTCACATCCGTCGGTTGTGCCGCCGACAGATAAAACGTCACCGGCGCCCGTGCCGCGCGGGGTGGCTCCAGGCGCACCCCGATCAGCTCCAGGAACTTGACGTACATCCGATCCGGTACCTGGTTGACGCGGTACAGCAACAGATCAGTCATCCAGGCGAACAGCTCGATCAACGCCACGCCTGGATCGCTGACGT
>JAFAWJ010000985.1 GCA_019242065.1 Chloroflexota bacterium | reverse complement strand
GATGATCTTCCAGGAGCCGATGACCGCGCTCAATCCAGTCATGCAGGTGGGCAAACAAGTTGCCGAACCGCTGCGGGTACACCGCGGCATGCGCGAACGCGAGGCCCACGTGGCGGCGCTTCGGGCGCTGGAGCGGGTGCGCCTGCCCGACGCGCTCGAAAAAATGCGTGCCTACCCGCACCAGCTGTCGGGCGGCCAGCGGCAACGGACGATGATCGCCATGGCCACCGTGTGCTCGCCGCAGGTCCTGATCGCCGACGAACCAACCACCGCACTCGACGTAACCGTACAGGCGCAGATTTTGCAGCTCCTGATGGAACTCGTCGAGGAGCGCGGATCGAGTCTGCTGCTCATCACGCATGACCTGCCGGTGGTGGCCAATGTGTGTCAGCGTGTCCTCGTGCTGTACGGTGGCTTCATCGTCGAGAGCGGCAGCGTGTCGGAGGTCTTCGGCGCACCCCGCCACCCCTACACGCGCGCGCTGCTGGACGCGATCCCGCCGCTGGATGAGGAAGTCCCCGATCGCCGGCTGAAGGCCATCGCGGGCACGGTGCCCGGTCTGGGCGAGTTCCCGCCGGGGTGTCCGTTCCGCAACCGTTGCCCGCGGGCGGATGCGGCGTGCGAGGTGATGCCCGGCCTCGAGGTGGAGCTGGAGCTGGAGGGCGAGGTGATGGGCGCGCCACACGCGGCCGCATGCTGGCACCCGCTGGTGTGAGCGAGCAGGTCGTCTTTCGCGTCGAGCACGTGAGCCGCCATTTCCGGCTGCCGCGCACGAAGCTGCTTGCGCCCGGGCGGGTGCTCGCGGCGGTCGACGACGTCAGTTTCGAGCTGCAGCGCGAGGAGTGCCTCGGCATCGTCGGCGAATCTGGCAGCGGCAAGACGACGCTGATGAAGCTGCTGCTCGGGCTGGAGAAGCCGGACCAGGGCAGCGTGACGTACACGGGCCAATCCCTGCGGCGCGAGGTCCAGGTCGTTTTCCAGGATCCGGCCAGCGCCCTGGACCCGCGCATGCGGGTCGGCGACATCGTCCTCGAGCCGCTGCGCGTGCTGCGCGTGGCTGGCGACCAGCGGGCGCGACTGGCCGAGTTGATGGAGGCGGTAGGCCTGCCGCTGGCGTATGCGCGGCGGTATGCGCACGAGTTTTCGGGTGGTCAGCGCCAGCGGATCGCGATTGCGCGGGCGCTGGCGCCCGCGCCACGTGTGCTGATCGGGGACGAGCCCGTCAGCGCCCTCGACGTGTCCGTCCGAGCGCAGATCTTGAACCTGCTGGAAGACCTGCGCGAACAGTTGCACCTGACGTTGGTGCTCGTCTCGCACGACCTGTCGGTGGTGCGCCACATGAGTGACAGGGTGATCGTGATGCAGCAAGGCCGCATCGTGGAACAGGGTGCCACACGCGAGGTGTTCCGCAGCCCACAGCACCCGTATACCCGCTTGCTGCTGGAGGCCATACCTCGGCTCACGCCGCGCGCGAAGGCTTCTCCCCCGCCGGCCGTCCGGTAACACGGCAAGGGCCGCTGATGCGTCGACTAGCGACTGGCGTCGCGCAGGTAAAACAAAAAGAACGCTGGCGCCACGGACACCAGCGCCAGCGCCAGCGGGATCATCCCGCCCGTCACCCACCAGGTGAGCGCAAACGCCCACGTGATGAAGGCCAGCGCCGCCAGGCACAGGACAAACAGAAATGGGTCACGTTTCAAACGCTCGCGCAGCCCAGTCCCGCGATCGTTGGTGTTCCTGGGTGGAGCGCCTCTGGCCTGCCGAGAGGCCCGGCGTGGACCCGCCTGACGGGCACGGCTCGGTCGGTGGCCGGGTCGATCTGACATTCAGTGGCTCATGTTAACCGCCATGGAGCCGCTCCGGGTCCGGGTCCAGGTCGCTTCCTGTCAACCAGCGGCTGAAGCGGGCCACTGGGAGGTCACCTGGCTGGTCCACAACGACGCCGACGAGCCCGTACAGCTCGAGGACGCGTGGATTCCGCACGGCCGCTTCCGCGGGCCGGGTCACGTGCGGCTGTCGGTGCGTATCGAGCCACGCACGGCTGGTCGCGTGCACTCCTCGGTAGCCGCCGACGAACCAGCCGGAACGATTGTTCGGAATGCCTTTCTGATCCTGCGCGCCAGCTGTGGTCAGGCACGCTGGCGCATTTTCGCGCGTATGCGGGTCGAATTCGGCCCGGGCGGGCGCGCCTGGCCTGTCCTCGAGAACGTCAGCCTGCAGTGCGTAGAATAAAGCTCGACTGTGGCACTCGCCGGCGCCGATGGCGAAGTCATGCGCAGCATGCGCGGTTGACACCGCAATTGAGGCGGCGACTTCGAGGAGACCACGGGTATGGTCTCGAGCTCGCTGGACATGAGCCTCGAGGAGCTCTTCGAGGTCCTGGAACGGCTGCGCGTCGAGTGTGCTGACGACGAGGAATACTCGGCCCTGCGTGCGCAGCTGCCCGCGAATTGGCCACTCTGAGCCCGCGCTGGGAAGCGCGTGAGCCGCGTACCATCAGTTCATGGAGAGTCGATCATGAGCGCTGCCGTCAATCTCGACTTTTATCTGGATCCTTCCTGCGGG
>JAFAWJ010000838.1 GCA_019242065.1 Chloroflexota bacterium | reverse complement strand
GGATCAGCCCCAGGTCCTTCAAGATCAAGCCGACGGGAGTCGCCGGGCTGAAGTCGCCGGAGATGAAGCGCGGCAGGTTGCGGGTCATCATCGTCGAGCCGCCGAACGAAGTGCCGATGACGTCGAGCACGACCTGCGGATCGGCGCCAAACCGCACGCCAAAGACGGCTGCTTCGGCAATCGCCGAGGTGTGGATGCCGACCAGCAACTGATTGACAAGCTTGACGACCTGACCGGCACCGATGCCGCCACACAGCCGGATGTTCTTCCCGAACGCCTCCAGGACCGGCAGCGCGCGGTCGAAGACAGGCTGCTCCCCGCCGACCATGACGGTCAGGGTGCCCGCCTGCGCGCCGGCCGGACCGCCAGAGACGGGCGCGTCGAGAAAGTCTGCCTGTTTGGCGGCGAGGTGCTCGGCACACTGGCGGTTGAGGCCGGGGCTGACGGTCGAATGGTCGATGTAGATCTGGCCCGAGCGAGCGGCCTCAGCCATCTCGGTGTAGACGGTCTCGACCGAGTCAGGGGTGGGCAGGGCAGTCATGACCACTTCGGCGCGTTGGGCGACCTCGCCCGCGGAGCCGGCGGCGGTCGCGCCGTCGGCGACGAGCGCGTCGATGGCGGGTTGCGAGCGATTGAAGACGTGGACGGTGTGGCCAGCGGCGAGCAGACGCTGGGTCATAGGGCGGCCCATTTTGCCGAGGCCGACGAAGCCGACTTGCACGGTGGACATGGTATCGACTCACCCTCCCCCCGAGCCCCCTCCCTTTCTTGTCTCAGAGAGGGAGGGGGAGCTTCTATCCAGGAAGGGGAATCAACCTCGGGCGGCCGCCGGCTTGAAAGACCTTGCTTGCGAGGGGGTGGCCCACGGCGTCGACGATGTACCTCGAGGCGGCCATCACGCCTTCCAGGTCCACGCCATGGCGGATCCCCAGTCCGTCCAGCAGGTACACCAGGTCCTCCGTCGCCAGGTTGCCCGCGGCCCCGGGCCCTGCGAACGGACACCCGCCCAGCCCGCCCGCCGAGCTGTCGAATCTGCTGACACCCAGCTCGAGCCCCGCCATCACGTTCGCCAGCGCAAGCCCGCGCGTGTCGTGGAAATGCAGACCCCAGCGCTCGACCGGCGCCGATCCCAACAACTCGCCCATCAGCCCTGACACATCCGACGGTGTGGCCACGCCGATTGTGTCGCCGAGAACCACCTCGTCGACACCAAGCGCAAGCAGGCGCTCGGCGACGTCCCGTACTTGCCCCGGCACCACTCGGCCCTCGTACGGGCAGCCAAAGACCACGGAGATGTACGCGCGCACGTTCACGCCCCGCGGTCTGGCCTGCTCGACGACCGCGCGCGCATCCGCCAGCGATTCCTCGATCGTGCGATTGATGTTGGCGCGGCTGAAGCTCTCGGTCGCCGCGACGAACAACGCCAGATCGGTGACGCCGGCAGCCAGCGCGCGCTCCAGCCCGCGCGGGTTCGGGACCAGCGCCACGTAGCGCACCCCCGGCTGTTGGTGGATGGAGCGAAACACGACGTCCGCGTCCGCCATGCGCGGCACGGCCCGCGGATGCACGAACGACGTGACTTCGATCCAACTGAACCCGGCCGCGGTCAGCAGGTCGACGTAGTGGACCTTGACGTCGGTCGGAATGTCCGCCGGTTCGTTCTGCAGCCCGTCGCGCGGACCAACCTCGACGATCCGCACCTCGTGCACCGTCATCGTCCTACTCTAACGGCGCCAGCGTCACAAGCAGCTCTCCAGCGGACACCTGGTCGTTCTCGCGCACGTGCACCTCGGCGACCGAGCCCGCGTGGGGGGCCTCGACCACGTGTTCCATTTTCATGGCTTCGAGCACGACCAGCGGCTGATTTTGCGCCACCTGGTCACCGATGGCGACCGCGAGCTTGACGATGCGGCCTGGCATGGGGGCCGTCAACTGACCACTCTCGCCGCCAGACTGACGAGTAGAAGCGACGTCGTCAACACGCACCGCTCGGGCGCGGTCCAGTCGGTACGAGCGCCCCTGCCACTCGACAACTCGCAAGCCACCGTGATCCGCGACGTTTAGCATCTCGCCGTCGACGACGACCCGCTCGCGCGTGGCGCCGAGCCGCGCATGATGCGACACGACATTCCGCGTCGCCGTTGCCGCCGACTGACTGTCGCCATCGAGATTGACGTCGACCCTGATCTCGTTCAAGTCGCCCGCCACCGACGAGATCCGGACCGCGTGGCTCCGACCCGCCCGCGTCCAGGCCGCGGGTTGGTCCAGACGCGCCTGGCGCCAGCTCGTCCGCGCCTGCCACGGATCGCCCACCGGCGGCGTTGCAAGACGATCGAGCGCCACCGCCGCGGCCAGGACCTCCCCAGGAACCTCCGCCAGCTCCTGGAGGAGGCGATGTTCCTCGATGAAATGCGTATCCAACCGACCAGCCAGAAAGGCCGGCGACTGGACCGTGGCCAGCAGCAAGTCCACGTTATGTCGAACGCCGCCGATACGCATCTCACAGAGTGCATCAGCCAGCCGTCGGGCGGCGGCCACGCGGCTGACGTCGTACGCAATGACTTTGGCCAGCAGCGAGTCGTAATACGGCGAGACCGTCGTGCCGTCGTGCACCCAGGTGTCCACCCGCACCGAATCCGGCGCGCGAAAGACCTCGAGCGTGCCACTCGACGGCAGGAAGCCCGAGAGCGGATCCTCGGCAATCACGCGCGCCTCGATCGCGTGCCCCGCGAACACGATGTCGGCCTGGGTCAGTCCCAGCGGCTCACCCGCCGCGACGCGCAGTTGCAGCTCGACCAGGTCCAGGCCCGTGATGGCCTCGGTCACCGGATGCTCGACCTGGAGTCGAGCATTGACTTCCAGAAACGCGAACGCGCCGTCCTGGTCGACGAGAAACTCGACCGTGCCGGCGTTCCAATAGCCCGCCGCGTGCGCCAGGCGCAGCGCCGCCTGGCCCAGTCGCTGGCGCAGGTCGGCGTCGACGGCCGGCGACGGGCTCTCCTCGATCAGCTTCTGATACCGCCGCTGGATGCTGCACTCACGCTCGCCCAGGTGGACCAGCGCGCCGTGCACGTCGCCCAGGATCTGGACCTCCACGTGACGCGGGCGCTCGACGTAGCGTTCGAGCAGCACCCGGTCGTCGCCGAAGCTGGCGCGCGCCTCACGCTGGGCGCCCTCGAGCGCGCTGTCGAAGTCAGAGGCGAGATGCACCACGCGCATCCCGCGCCCGCCACCGCCCGCGCTGGCCTTGATCAGCACCGGGTAGCCGATGCGGTCGGCCTGGGCCTTCAGCGTCGACGGCGACTGGTCCTCGGCGTGGTAGCCGGCCAGCAGCGGCACGCCAGCCCGTTCGGCAAGCGCTTTGGCGCGCGCCTTGTCGCCGAGCGCCCGCATCGCCCCAGGCGGTGGGCCGATCCACAGCAGGCCAGCGTCCAGCACCGCCTGGGCGAAGTCCGCGTTTTCGGAGAGGAAGCCGTAGCCCGGGTGAATGGCGCGCGCGTTCGACGTCCGCGCCGCATCCAGGATCCGAGTCGGGTTCAGATAGCTGTCAGCCGCGCGTGAGCCGCCGATATGCACCGAGTCGTCCGCCACCGCCACGTGCAGCGCGCGCGCATCGGCGTCGGAATACACCGCCACCGTGCGCAGTCCGAGGCGCTGGCAGGTGCGCATGACACGGATCGCGATCTCGCCGCGATTGGCAACGAGTACCGGGCTGAGCGCCTCAATCACAATTCACATTCGAAAGACACCGAACGGGGTCGCTGGGATCTCGGCGTTCAGCGCCGCCGACAGGCCGAGGCCCAGCACGATGCGCGTGTCGACGGGGTCGATCACACCGTCGTCCCACAGCCGGGCGGTCGAATAATAGGGATCGCCCTCGGCCTCGTAGGTGGCCAGCGTCGGCGCGGTGAAGGCCTCGCGTTCGGCGTGGCTCATGTCACGCCCTTCGCGCTGCAAGTTGTCGAGTCGCACCTGCAACAGCACGCTGGCCGCCTGCTGGCCACCCATCACGCTGATGCGCGCGTTCGGCCACATCCAGAGCTGTCGCGGCGAGTACGCCCGACCGCACATACCGTAATTACCAGCCCCAAAACTGCTGCCAATAATGACCGTAAACTTCGGCACTTGCGCGTTGGCCACGGCCATCACCATTTTGGCACCGTCGCGCGCAAGTCCGCGGTTTTCGTACTCACGGCCAACCATGAAACCGGTGATGTTCTGCACAAACACCAGTGGTATTTTGCGCATGCAACACAGCTCGACAAAGTGCGCACCTTTCAAGCTGCTTTCGCTGAAGAGAATACCATTATTGGCGATGATGCCAACTGGGTAGCCCATGATGTGCGCGAAGCCGGTGACAAGCGTGGTGCCGTAGCTGGCCTTGAACTCGTCAAGCTCGCTGGCGTCGACGATACGCGCGATCACTTCGCGCACGTCGAACTGCCTGCGCAGGTCTGACGGCACGATGCCGTACAGCTCGGCGAGGTCGTACTTCGGTTCGCGCGGTGCCCGGGTCGGCCACGGCGCATGTTTGCTCGACGGGATGTTCGCCAGGATGCCGCGCGCAATCGCCAGCGCATGGCGGTCGTTTTCGGCGAAATAGTCGGCCACCCCCGAGATACGCGTGTGCACGTCGGCGCCGCCCAGTTCTTCGGCGCTCACGTCTTCGCCGGTCGCGGCCTTCACTAGCGGCGGGCCGCCAATGAAGATCGTCCCGGTGCCTTTGACGATGACGGTCTGGTCGCTCATGGCCGGCACATACGCGCCGCCCGCGGTGCACGAGCCCATCACCACGGCAACCTGCGCGATGCCCCTCGCCGACAGGTTGGCCTGGTTGAAAAAGATGCGCCCGAAGTGCTCGCGGTCGGGAAAGACGTCGGCCTGCAGGGGCAAAAAGGCGCCACCGGAGTCGACCAGGTACACGCATGGCAGATGGTTCTGCTCGGCGATCTCCTGCAGTCTCAGGTGCTTCTTGACCGTGATCGGGTAATACGTGCCGCCCTTGACAGTGGCGTCGTTGGCGACGATCGCCACCTGTTTGCCTTCGACCTGGCCGATGCCGGTCACGATGCCGGCGGCGGGCGCCTCGTCGTCGTACATGCCGTTTGCGGCCAGCGGCGACAGCTCCAGAAAGGGCGCATCCGCGTCGAGCAGGCAGTCGACCCGGTCGCGGGCGAGCAGCTTGCCACGGGCCAGGTGGCGCCTGACGGCGTCTGCACCGCCACCCAGCTTGACCTGCGCGAGGCGCGCCCGCAGGTCGGCGACCAGGGCCAGGTTGTGCTCGCGGTTGGCCTGGAACTCCGGCTCGGAGGGATCGACCCGCGACTCGACTATCGCCACCTGAGATGAATTCTAAGAACACCGTCGTGGTGGGACGTGTGTGACTCAGGCTATCCTGAGTGGGTGGACACGGACCTCATCGAGGTCGTCGTGGAGATCCCGCGCGGAAGCCGCAACAAGTACGAGATCGACAAGGAGCGCGGGGTCATGAGACTCGATCGCGTGCTGTACTCGTCGGTCCATTATCCGACCGACTACGGCTTCATCGTCGCCACGCTCGCGCTCGACGGCGACGCGCTGGACGCGCTGGTGGTCGTCGACGAACCGACCTTTCCCGGTTGCCACATCCTGGCGCGGCCCATCGGCGTCCTCGACATGCGTGACGAAAAGGGGCCAGATCAGAAGATCCTGGCCGTGGCCATCGGCGATCCGCACTACGCCGAGATGCACGATATCGGCGATATCGGCAAGCACTGGCTGCTCGAGATCGAGAACTTCTTCCAGACGTACAAGGCGCTCGAAGACAAGTGGACCGACGTCGTCGGCTGGGAAGACGCCGTCGCGGCGCGGCGAGTCATCGACGAGGCGCGCGCGCTCTACGAGCACGGGCACGAAAGCGACGATCTGCCGTGAACCCGCCGCTGTGGGTGTGCACCTGGTGCGGCGGCGGCGCCGAAGACGAGGACGCCCTGCATGACCACCAGCAGTGGTGCCTGTGGGACGCGCGCGCCAATACCCAACTGCTGGCAGAAGTCGCCCAGCGCGACGGCGAGCTCAGTCAGGAAGCCCTGGTAGCCGCCGCCCGCAAGCGCAGGCAAGCCAGCAAGGGCTAGCCTGCGATCGTGCGGCCGAGCGCCGAAAGGATCAGCTCCGCCGCCAGCTTGGCTGTTCGATTTTCGTGATCCGCGATCGGATTCACCTCGACCACCTCCATCGAGGACACCTCACCCGTCGCCGCCAGCACCTCCATCGCCAGGTGCGCCTCGCGATACGTCAGCCCGCCCGGCCACGGCGTCCCCACGCCTGGCGCCTCGAGCGGATCCACCGCGTCGATGTCAAACGAGATATGCATGCCCCCGGGCCCCGCCAGTAGCGAGATCGCCTCGTCCAGGCAGGCGGTGATGCCGCGCTGGTCGATCTCACTCATCGTGAACATGCGCACCCCGACCTCACGGATGGTCCGCTGCTCGCCAGCATCCAGCGTGCGCGTGCCGAAAAGCACTACCCGCCGCGGGTCCAGCGTGCGAGTGGTCCAGCCCAGTCGGGCACCGAGGCCGCTCAGTCCCAGCATGGTCGCCACGGGCATCCCGTGCACGTTGCCGCTGGGGCTGGTCTGGGGCGTGTTGATGTCGCCGTGGGCGTCAACCCACAGGACGCCAACCTGCTGGCGAGCATCGAGCAGGCCCGCGACGCTGCCCATGGCCAGCGAGTGGTCGCCGCCGAGAACAAGTGGAAAATCGCCAGCCCTGGCGATATCCGCGACGCAGCGCCTGAGCGCCACACAGGCGTCCTCGATCAATTGCTCGTAGCGAGCCTGCGGCGAGCCCAGTTCGCCGCTCTCAGGGCCCGGGATGGCCAGGTTGTGATAGTCGGTGACCTCGAGCCCCATGCCGACGAGATCGCCGACGAGCCCGGCATACCTGATGGCCGAGGGACCCATGTCCACACCCCGTCGTCCCGCGCCAAGGTCCATGGGTACGCCAACAATCCCGACACGGCGCATTGCTCGCTACGCTCGCTCGCGCCGAAGCGTGTTCTCTCCGAGGGTCACCGCCGAGCGGCAGCGATGGCGCGAGCAGCTAGCGCGACGGAGGTTGCTCACCTGCCTGGTAGTTATAGAACCCGCGCTCGGTCTTGCGGCCGAGATACCCCGCGACGACCATCTGCCGCAGCAGGGGCGGCGCGGCGAAGCGCGGATCTTTGAACTCGTCGAACAGGATGTCGGCGATATACAGCGTCGTATCCAGTCCCACGAAGTCCAACAACGTCAGCGGCCCCATCGGATAGCTGGTGCCCAGCATCATGCCCACGTCGATGTCTTCGCGTGAGGCAAACCCCTGCTCGAGCATGCGCACCGCTTCGCACAGATAGGGGATCAGCAGGAAGTTCACGATGAACCCCGCGCGATCTTTGCTGACGATGATGCGCTTGCCCAGACTCTCTCCGAAGCGTCTGGCCGTCTCGAGCGTTGCATCGGAGGTGGTGAGTGCGCGCACGTACTCGATCAGCGGCATGATCGGCACGGGGTTCATGAAGTGCGTGCCCAGCACCTGATCCGGACGGCGCGTCACGCTGGCCATCTGGATGATCGGGATGGACGACGTGTTGCTGGCCAGGATGGCGTGCGGCGCGCATACGCGGTCCAGCTCTTCAAAGGTCCGCTTTTTGATGTCGGCGTTCTCAGTAGCCGCTTCGATCACCAGGTCGCACGCGCCGAAGTCGTCAAGGGACGTCGTACCCGTCAAACGCCCGAGCGCCGCCTCGCGTTCCTCAGGAGCCAGCTTCTTGCGGCGCACCGCGGTCTCGAGCGACTGCTCGATCCGCTGCCGACCGCGCGCGAGCAGGTCGGCGTTTACCTCCCGGACGACAGTCACATAGCCGGCTCGGGCGCACACCTCGGCGATCCCGGACCCCATCAGCCCACAGCCGACGACGCCCACGCTGCGTATGTCCACGCGGCCGGAGTGTAAAACGTCCTCGACGATGCGGGCGGGTGTGCTGAACGAGACCGCGCGTGACGCGGGCGATGCCCAACCGCCGTCGCCGCCCGTCTCGCTGAGCGCCCTGATCGACTGGCGCGCGCTGGCGCTGGCGGGCGCGGGCCTGCTGCTCGCCTTTGCCGCACCGCAGCACCGCATGGACCTGTTGCTGATCGGCGTGCTGGCCAGCCTGATCGGGATCGTGTGGAGCCCGTATGTCGGACCGGTGCTGATCGGCGCCAGCCTGCCCATGTTCTTCTTTACCCGCACCCTGGCAGGTCCGCTGTCGGTCACACCGCCCGGGCTGGCGCTGATCCTCAGCTGGCTGGCAATTCTGGTCCGCCACCGTCGGCTGCGGTTGCGCTGGCCAACCAGTTCCTACGATGTGCCGCTCGGCCTGCTGCTCATCGCGACGCTGCTGTCACTGCTGGCCACCCAGTACCCGCTCTTGAGCGTCCGCGAGATGCGGGCACTGATCCTGGAGCCGGTCCTGTTCTTCTGGCTGTTGCAGTGCTTGCCCACGAGCGATCGGTTCGCGCTGTCAGGCTTTCTGACCGGCGCGACGGCCACCGCCATCGCCGCCGTCGTGCAGGGACCGCTCGGCATTGGCGGCACGGCAGCCGAGGGCGTGCTGCGCGTACAGGCCTGGTATC
>JAFAWJ010000617.1 GCA_019242065.1 Chloroflexota bacterium | reverse complement strand
TCACCTGAGCCCGATGCACTACGTCTTCGTCGGTGCGTTGCATGGCCCGCCGACGCCGCGGGTCAGTGAGGTGGTCGCGACGCTGCGCGAGGCTGAGATCAATGCGTCGGCAGCCGACGACGGACATCGGGCGCTGTGGGAAAAGGCCTGGATCCTGTGGCCGATGGCGACGATCACCTCGGTTTGCCGCGCGCCGATCGGCCCGATCCGCGAGCTCCCCGAGACATACCGACTCGTCGACCAGCTCATCGACGAGGTCGCCGCTGTCGGCCGCGCCTGCGGGTACGACCTGCCGGAGGCCAGCCAGCGGGCGCGCAGCGTGATCGGCGGCTGGGCCTACGACGGCAAGGCGTCCATGGCGCGCGATTTCGAGCGCGGCAACCGCACCGAGCTCGACGCGCTGACCGGCGCGCTCGTCAGATTGGCCGCCGCGAACGGGGTCGATGTGCCGGTGGCACGGATGGCTTACGCGTTGTTGAAGCTGCGTCAACAGTTCGAGTCCGGTGTTGAAAAGGGACTCGGAGCAACCCACCCCGGGCGGTAGAATCCTCGGTCCGAAGGGCAGGCTCGACCACCATTCCTCGTTCACGCAAAGACGATCCGACCGTCATTCCCGATAACCCGAACTGGCATCGGTTCAAGATGGCATGTCCGTTTTATCGGGAGCGCTGGATCGGCGACGGCGAGCAACACGAGGGTCGCACGGTCCTGTACCACGTCATCTGTCTGCAGAACACCCCGCCGACGACGATCGACGAGCAGCAGGAGTGCCTGGAATCCAGGACCTCGTGCTGGCGACTGCGCACGACGCGCAAACGGCGAATCGACCGCGATGCCGATGACGCCGACACCGAAGCCGAGCCCCAGCCGGCCGGCTCCGCGGCGCCTTGAATGTGTTCGTCTCCCGCGAGCTACCTCACGCTTGAGCCAGGGCTTCGACGATCTCGGCGGGTGTGGCTACGGCCACGCCCAGGCGGCGGACCACCACACTCGCCGCGGCGCTCGCCAGTTCGGCTGAGCGTCTAACGCCCAGGCCGGCGACCAGGCCCAGAGTCAGGACGGCGATGACCGTATCGCCGGCGCCGGTCACGTCGAAGACCTGGCTGACGCGCACCGCTGGTACAAGTTGCGGCGCGTCGCCGTCGAAGACCAGCATGCCGTCAGCCCCGAGGGTGACCACCAGCACCCTGGCCTCGAGCTCGCGTCTGAGCGCCTCACCGCCGGCGTAGACATCTTCCGACCCGAGCGCCGCCTGCGCCTCGGCCTGATTCACCTTGATCAGGTCCAGCGCTCGGAAGCGACGCAGGTCGCCCTGCGAATCGACCGTAATTGGCCGGCCGCTGGCCCGAGCCGCGTCAATGCAGTCCTGGCTCACGACGCCGCCGCGGTAATCCGACAGCAGCACCGCGTCAAAGTCGCCGGCCAGCCTGCCGACGCACCCGGCGCACGCCGCGGCGGCCGAGGTCGGTAGCTGTGACAGCCCGTCGAGCCGCATGACCTGCTGCCGACCGTGCAGTCCGCCGGTGAAGCCTTCGGCCAGGATGCGCGTCTTGGTCGACGTGCCGACCTCGCCGAGTCGCACCAGCCCGCGATCGTCGACACCCAGCTCGCGCAGCCGGGTCGCCAGTCGCACACCGGCCGGATCGCAGCCAATGACACCGACGATGCTCGCGAACGACCCAAGGCCGATGACGTTGGCCGCGGGACTGGCGGCCGAGCCGGCCCGATCCTCTTTATCGACCACCTCGACAATGGGCACTGGCGCCTCGCGCGAGATGCGGGTCATGCGCCCGGTCACGTATTCGTCGAGCACCAGGTCGCCGACGACGAGGACCCGGCGGCCCGCGAGTCGGGCGACGTCTTCAGAATCGGCGGCGCTCAACGCACGCGCATCCACGCTAGCAGCGCACCGATCAGCAGCCCGATGAGCGGCGATGAGGCGATGCCCGCGATGGACAGGCCTCGGAACAGGAGAATGAGCGGCACGATGAACAGCTCAATGCTCAGCAGGTTGCCGTTGAAGACCAAAAGCGCGACGGTGCCCACCCAGTAGCCGACGAACAGGCACGCGACGGCGATCGGCGCCAGACTCGGCACACGCTTCCGATTGGCACCAATCGAGACCACCTCGCCGACGCCAAAGCCCAGCGCGGCGTAGCCGAAGATGCCGAGGAACGGGATGAAGGTCAGGATGATGGTCCCGACGGCCCCGAGGCCAATGCCAAAGACGATCGCTTTCGCCATCTCGGCGGGTTTCAAGCCGATGACGAAGCGCTTGACCTGGGCACAGGTCGGGCAGCGCGCGCCAACCGGCGACATGACCATGCACCTGGCGCAGATCGGCGTATCACAGCGACCGCAGCGCAGGACCGTTTCGGTGTGCGGATGCCGCGCGCAATGCAGGGTCTCGCCCTCGATGCTGGTGCTCATGCGGGTACCGCCACCTGGCCGCGGACGCCTGTGCCCAGTGCGCGACTGGCGGCGCGCAGGACGGCGGCGGGTTCGATCAGCGCCAGACACGTGCGCGCCGGGCAACCCTGCGGCGTGCCGAAGCTGTGACCGCGGTGGATGCACGGGGCGCACGCGAGTTGCTCGCGCACGACCTGGTGGCGGGCGTCGTCGACGGGATAGGGACCCCACGCCGGCGCGTTGCTCGGACCGAAAATGGCGACGACGGGGGTGCCGACCGCCGTGGCGACGTGCACGACGCCGCCGTCGTTGGCCACGACCAGTCGACAGCGGCGGACCAGGGCGCCGAGCGCCTGGGGACTGGGTGCGGCGGGTGCAATGCGCATTGGAGCTCCAATGGCGGCGGCGACGCGGCGGGCGAGGACCTGTTCGTCGTCGCCCAGGCCACTCAGCACGATCGGCCGCAAATTGAATTTCTGGAGAAGCTCGCGGCCGACGGCGGCGAAGCGTTCCGCCGGCCAGCGGCGGGCGCGACTGAAGGCACCGGAGCCGGGCACCAGCAAGACCGCGTTGTCATCCGGTAGTTCCGCGGCTGCCCAGGCAGCATCATCGGGCGTGATGTCGAGCTCCAGGCGCGGTGACCCCGGATGCCGTGCGCCGAGCACCTCGGCAACACTCAGCGCGTAGTCCACCTCGTGCTTCCAGCCGAACCCCTGGTCGAGGGCGCCCTCGGTCAGAAACCAGCGGCCGCGACCGTTTTCGAGGCCGACGCGCCGCGGCGCGCCACTCCCCAGGCTGAGCGCGGCGTACTTGGCAATGCCGAAGGGCGTCGTCAGATGATGCAGCAACACGAGCGTGTCCCAGCGGCCGGTGCGCAGGTCGCGCGCGAGATTGACGGCTTCGGGGAGACTGCGCCAGGCGTCGCTGGGCCGGTCAAAGGCGAACT
>JAFAWJ010000190.1 GCA_019242065.1 Chloroflexota bacterium | reverse complement strand
GCGCGGGGCGCGGACGCCGATTGCCGGATTGTCGGTGCGCAGACCGGCGGCGACCGCGGCGGCATACACGCGGCGCAGCACGTCGAGCTTGTGCGCATTGGTGCTCGCCTGTCGTCCCAGGGCGACCAGGTCCTCGCGGTAGCGCTTGATGTCGTCCACGTTCGCTGTCCTGGCATCAATGCCGTGATCGGTGCACCAGCTGACCCAGGCCGCGAGCTGGCTGCGGTAGCCGCGGATCGTGTCGGCCGAGGCGTCGCCATTGGCCACATCAAGACGGAGAAAGCGTGCGAATGCGATGTCGAGAACCCCTCGACCATCTGACGCGCTGGGCCGGCCGGCGGACGCCAGTCGAGCGGCGAGCGCCTTCAGCGGAACTGCTCAACTGGGGCGCATCGGTCGTCATCCGAACTCCTCTAACGTCGCTTCAATGAGTGGCCGGAGGCTGTCCCCAACTTCGGAATCCGCGTGGGTCCGGTCGAGTATGTCCAGCAGGGACATGAGATCGGGTCAGCCGCGCCAGCTGTTTCCAGTTGCCAGGGAGCACGCCGCCCGCGCCCGTATAGCCAGCGACGAAGCCTGCTTCGTATTCGGGCATTTGCGAGGCGCTGTGCCGAAGGAAATTGGAGATGTCATTCAGCCGCGAGCCGGCGAAGGCGAACTCCCAATCGATCACACCGACAACAGTGTTGTGCCGCACCAACAGGTTCCATGGCTTGTAATCGGCGTGCAAAAGGCAGGGCGGCTCCTGGCGACTCTCGATGCGCCAGGCATTCTCGTCGACGAAGCGTCCCAGCCGCTGCGCGAGGTCGGCGCCCAGTTGCTGGCGCACCTCCCCGTGCTCGAGGATCGCTGCCAACCAGTTAGACCAGCGGAACTCGGCGCGAAACGGTTGCACGTCCAGGTCAGCGTCAAAGAAGCCGGCATGCTGGAACCCGAACGCGTGAATCCGTGCGAGCACGCTGCCAGCCGAGTAGGCCATAGCCCGCAGGTCGGCGGTCGGCGCGTTCTGCGCAACATCGAATGGCTCGCCTTCGATGAACGTGATCAGCGACCACGGCGGTCCGGCCGCAGGGTCGCTACGCAGGATGACTGGACTCGGCACGCTGCCCGCAACGAGGCGTAGTAGGGCGGCCTCGCGTGCGCACGCAGACGGATCGGCCGTGTACAGCCGCAAGACTAATGGGACCGGTTCGCCGGCGAGTTGGACCCGATAGTTGGTGTTGCGCAGACCGCCGCTGAGTAGTGTCAGGTCGATTACCGCTTTGTCCAGCAAGGCAGTCGCCTCACGGGCGGAGAGCGACACTAGCGGCTCTCGGCGCTGCCATATGCGTTCCGGCGCGTTCACACAGGTCTCACACCGAGTCGAAGTGCAGCGAAAATCTGGACAGCCGAGCTGCTTTCGACGCGGACAATTCTGCTAGTAGGTACTTGAGAGGTGGGCATCTGTCTGGGCCGTGGGTCTTATTCACCAGGGCGTCCGCACTACCCACTACGCATCTTGCTTATCGCCGCACCGACAAAACCGTCCAACACGCGGCGACCCGCGTAGCGTCCCTCCATGGACGGCGGCATTTCACGCTGCTCACTCACAAACGAGAAGATGAACCGTTGCACGCCGGCCTCCCGATAGGCTCCTACGAAGTTCGTAAAGGCGTCGACGGAGGCGAATGGCACCTCCCCCGCCGCCCAGCCAGCGAAATACAGTCGCGTCAGCGAGCTGGGGTCACGACCAACAGCTTGGCAACATTCGTCCAGCACCTGATTGCGCGACCGGAGTGCTCGAAGCGCGGCCTCCTGGTTCTGGCTGGCCGACTCACCCAGTGAGACCCAGCCATCGGCAAATTCGGCCGCCACACGCATTGCTTGGTGTCTTTGTGCGGCGACGTACAGCGGTGGCCGCGGGCGTTGGATTGGTGTTGGCACCAGTGGAGCGTCTTCCAGATGGTAGTGCTCACCCTGGTACGTCAGGTGGCCGCCAAGCAGCAGTCCATGAACGACTTCCACGAATTCGCGCAACCGGCGTACCCGACCAGCGCAGCTCAATGCAGGAATGCCAAGCCAGTCGTACTCCCGTCTGTATAGGCCGTCGCCTCCACCCGCACCGACCCCGATAGCAACACGTCCGCCAGAAATGGCGTCCACGGTTGCCGCCATCTTGGCGAGCAGCGCCGGATGTCGAGTAGCCACGTTGCTGACCATCGTCCCCAGCCGAATTCGGGAGGTCGAGGCAGCCAGCCCAGCAAGCGTCGTCCACGCCTCCAGCAGCGGTGCGGTGGGTCTGGGTGGGAACGCGTAGTGGTCGGCGACCCAGACCGTGCCGAGGCCGGCTCTCTCTTCCAGAAAGCCAACCTCATCGACCAAGATCGGCCAGGGCAACTCCTGGAAGAGCAACATATCGAACTGGGGCAGAGGTGCAGTCACCATCGCTGCGCACTCCGGCCGCATCGTCGTAGTCGAGCGGCAGCGGGCAGGAACTGCCGGCCAGCGGCGGTCATCCAAGCGACCTGAACATGGTGAGTGCCCGGTCGGCGTAGCCCAGGGGTGCCAGGCTCGCGATGTTCACCGCGGCCGTCGTCGCCTGCTGCCGCCCGAGCTCGGACAAGCCGGGATCGTCCGGGGTGGGCTCTTTGTCGGCATGCTGCACGATGAGGATCTCAGTCACCCTGTCCAGCAATCATAGGCACGTCGTCAGTGGGCCGGGCGGCTGCCCCAAGTCTCTAGATCCGGACGATGCGCAAAAACATGGCGCGGAGCCCAATTCAGCAAGTGCTGGATCTTGTCGTTCGGCGCGTCATGACGCGTTGGGTCGGCGACGAGGTTGACGACGTCAAACCCCTCTAGCGGCATAACGAGTGCTCGCGCGAATGCCTCCGAGATGTCATCTACGTGCACCCCACGTGTCGCGCAGAATCGGCCCATAAGCTGCTCTGCGAGGTATTTGCACACACCGTATGGATCGGTCGGGTCAAGCCGGGAGCTGCTCACGACGTCGAAGCTCTCGGGGTACGGTCCATCCCCAAGATCTCCATAGACATTCAGGCTGGACGCGAAGAGGAAGCGCCACGCCCCGAGTCGGTAGGACTCCGCCAGGGTCACCCAAGTGCCTCGGACCGTCACATCGAACTGTTCGACCGCCTGATCTTCCCAGCACAACTCCGTGTCAGTGGCTGCATACGCCAGGTGCACCACGGCGTCGATGGGTGCGTGCGGTACCAATGCAGCGCGAACCTGGCGCCAATCGCGCAGGTCGGCTTGGATCGCCTCGCCGTTGATCGCTGGCTGCGGTTGAGAATCTAGCCGCAGCAGGACGTGCTCCTCGCCGAGTCGTTGGATGACCGCTGTGCCAACGACGCCAGCAGCGCTGGTGATGAGTACCCGCACAAGACCAAGCGTAAGTCCCGCTGCGGCTCATCGACCACGTGAGGTGCCGCGACGTCTGGTATTCAGGATCGGGTGACGATCAGAAATACATCTCGCACGTCCACCGTACTGCCTCAGGAAAAAAGAGCCTCGGCTACTCCAGTACGTGTTCAAGAATGGCCGAAACCACCTGCTCCACCGGTGCCGAAGTGTCGATCTCCAGCGTTGCGCGGCTTCGTAGCAGCGGCTCGACGGTTGTCAGGAATTGCAGTGTTTCTGCGAGCTCCTCCGGTGCTTTGCCATACGGATTGTTCGTCCGGTTGGTGAGTCGCTGAACGATCACATCGGCGGGCGCGTGCAGCAGGACAATATGGTCGAATTGCGGGTAGAACTGGACCTGATTTCGTGACGCTCCGCTGACAAACAGCACGTCGGCGTCCTCGGCAGATAACAACGCCTGAATCCGGTCTTCA
>JAFAWJ010000082.1 GCA_019242065.1 Chloroflexota bacterium | reverse complement strand
TCCCGCCCAGAAAGTCACCGCGCCGCTCGCGTCCGATGACGGCCGAATAGATCTGACCGGTGGTGACGTTCGAGAGGCGAGTCAGGTTCTCGTCGATGAAACGCTCATAGTGGCCGAGGTCGAGGTCCGTCTCGGCGCCGTCGTCGGCGACGAAGACTTCGCCGTGCTGGTACGGCGACATCGTGCCCGGATCGACGTTGATGTACGGGTCGAGCTTCAACACGCACACGGAGATTCCGCGTGCCTTCAGCAGCCGTCCAATCGACGCGACAGTGATCCCCTTGCCGACCGACGAAACGACCCCACCCGAGACGAAGATGTACTTCGTCGCCCGCGGCTTACCCGTGTGATCCACGGGCTTACAGCGTAGCACGTTTGTACGATTTTTTCGGCATTACCGGCGCGGAGTCCTGCACAATGGGGAACCGGTGGCTGTGCGTCTGGCTGCGCTGTGCGCCTGTGTGGTTCTGCTCATGGGTTGTCAGGCATCGGCAGCACCACTCGAGCCGACGGCGGGCCTGCTGACCGGGGCGCCACCTACTCCGCTGGCCACCGTCATCCCCACAACCGTGCCGACCGTGGTCCCGACGGCGATCCCGACAACGCCGCCGACGCCGACGCCCGTGCCGACTGTCGTGCCGACCGAGGTGCCGACGGCGACGCCCGATCCGTCGCGCGCCGAGCAGGAGCATTACTGCGATACCGCCGCCCCGCCCGCCCACGTGTCCCTGCCGCCGCTGGCGCCGGTCGTCCGCATCACGCCGCCGGATGCAGCCACCCAGCCCACTCCGGTCACCAACGGGCCTACTCAGACCGGAAGCGACCCGGTCCCGCACGTGACTGCCTCGCACGTTGCGGTGCTGGACGAAGGATCAGCTGCGCTGCTGTACTCGGTCGATCCGTTCGCTCGCGAAGCGCCGGCCAGCATCACCAAGATCGTGACGACGATCGTCGCCCTGGAACGCCAGCCGGACATCAAGACGGTCTACACCACCACGGTCAGCTCCTCGGCACTGGCGGCGTGCGACGGCTCGTCGATCATGGGGCTGGAGCCAGATGAGCATGACACGCTCGAGACGTTGCTGTACGGCATGATGCTCCCGAGCGGCAACGACGCGGCCGAGCAGGTGGCTTACTCGCTGGCGGGCTCGCGCCAGACGTACGTGGGGTGGATGAACCAGAAGGTCGCCGACCTGCACTTGCGCGATACCCATTTCGTCACCCCGAGTGGTATGGACGCGGACGACCACTATTCGAGCGCGTATGACATGGCGCTGCTGGCGCGCTATGCGATGCAGAATCCCGAGTTCCGCACGCTGGCGGCAGCCAAGACGTACGTCGGCGACGACTACTCGCTGCACAACCTGAACGCGATGCTGTATTCGTACGCGGGCGCGGATGGGGTAAAGATTGGCTACACGGATATCGCCGGCAAGACGATTGTGGCCTCGGCGACGCGCAATGGGCACCGGGTGTACGTGTCGCTGCTGGACAGCAAGAACCTGGCGGGCGATTGCACCGCCCTGCTCGATTGGGTCTGGACAAACTTCAGCTGGTAGCTACACGCGTTCGAAGCGCTCGACGTCCAGCACGAAGATCGTGGCTCCGCCCACTTCGACTTCGACGGGGTAGGGCAGGAAGAACTCACCTGGCTCCATCACCGTCGGAATCGCGGTGATCTGCTGCTGCCGCGTCGTGCAGCTGCTGCGAATCGTGCGCACCACGGTGTCGACGTCCGCGTCCTCAACACCAATGAAGATCGTGGCATTCGCCTCGCGCAGGAAGCCGCCCACGGTCTTGATGCGCGTCGCCCGAAAGCCGCGATTGGACAGCTGCGTCAACAGCCCACCGGCATCTTCGGATTGCACGACCGCCACGACCAGCTTCATGCCGCAAGGCCCATCCGCACAGCCACCACGTGCCAGATGTCCCCAGCGACCTGGTCCACAGGTGCAACGCCATCGAAACAGCACCAGCGATGCGGCTCGGCGGCAGCCAGCGACTGATACGCCGCCCGAACGCGCGCGTGGAAAGCCAGGGTCTCGGCCTCGAAGCGATTGGCCTGCGCTTGGGCCTGCTTGCGCGCCAGGCCAACCTCGACCGGCAGGTCCAGCAGCAGCGTCAGGTCAGGCTGCAGCCCGGCAGTCGCGAAGGCGATGACCGAGGCAAGCGCGTCCGTCGGCAGCCCACGACCAGCCCCCTGGTACGCAAGCGTTGAATCGGCGAACCGATCGCAGATCACGACCTCGTCCCGTTCTAAAGCCGGCCGAATCACCTGCTCCACTAATTGTGCACGCGAGGCGTTCATGAGCAAAGCCTCCGCGCGCGTGGCGATGTCAAGCTCGTCGCGGCCCAGCACGATCGCCCGTACTTCCGCCCCGAGAAGCGTGCCGCCAGGTTCACGGGTCTCGACTACCGCACGGCCGGCCGCGCGCAGGCGCGCGGCAAGCAATCGCGCCTGCGCCGACTTACCCGAGCCCTCCGTACCCTCCAACGTGATGAACACTCAGTCGGCTTTGGAGATGCGCACGCGACGGTACGGCTCTTTGCCGGTACTCCGCGACGACAGGCTGTGCTGCTCGGCGAGCTGATGCTGCAGGCGACGAATGTAGGCACTCTGCGGCGACAGCTCGACGGGCGCTGAGGTCTCCAGGACCTGGGTGATGGCTGCCTCCGTCTCGCGCAGGGCGTTCTGGGCCGCGCCCGGCACCGGCGCGGCGTCCAGGTGCGAGATGTGCATCAGCTCCTGCTCGATGTTGCTTGCCGAATTCGAGCGCAGCACATGCACCGGCACGCCGCTGGCCTCCGCATCCCGCAAAGCCTGCGGCTTGCGACGGTAGTAATTGCGCACCGTCAGCACCACGTCCGCCTGGTGCTGGTCGGCGACGACCGACGCGGGCAGCCCCAGGCTGCGAATCTGCGCTTCGAGGCGCGAGCGGTTGACGCCGAATGGATAGATGCGGACGCTCTGACGCCCGTTGCGGTACTGAGCGCTGGGCGTCTCCGTCGCGGGCCGCCGCTCGATCATTGGCGTGGCGCGCCGTTCTTCGACCGGTGGGTAGAAGTCCTCGGCAAAGCTTGCGTTCGTCCGCGGACGGGATCGCGTCAATGGACTGAAGGCCGGGCGATCGACGTCCGCCAGCGCGGGCGTGCGGCTGCGCTGGATCAACGGCTCCTCGATCAGCACCTCGCCGTTCGCCCCGCGGCGGCGCACCGTCGGTACCACCGGCTGCCCGCGCAGGATCGCGTCGATGACCTCGGCCACGTTTTCGTGGACGGCCACGTGGCTCCAGTTCTGGATCTCGACCACCACGTCGAACGTGGGGGGCGCCTTGCGCTCGAGGACTGACTTCTGCGTGCCGCGCCGCCGTGCCTCTTCGTCACTCAGCGTCACGCTCTGAATGCCGCCGATGAGGTCGGACAGCGTCGGGTTCATCATCAGGTTTTCGAGCGTGTTGCCGTGGGCAGTCGCCACCAACTGAACACCGCGCTCGGCAATCGTGCGCGCGGCGGCCGCTTCGAGCTCGGTGCCGATCTCGTCGATGACGATCACCTCGGGCATATGGTTCTCGACCGCCTCGATCATGACCGCGTGCTGCATGGACGGCGTCGGCACCTGCATGCGCCGTGCGCGCCCGACGGCCGGGTGAGGAATGTCGCCGTCGCCGCCGATCTCGTTCGAGGTGTCGACGATCATCACCCGTTTGGCCAGGTCGTCGGCCAGTACGCGGGCCGCTTCGCGCAACAGTGTGGTTTTGCCGACACCCGGCCGACCCATCATCAGGATGCTGCGGCCGGATTCGACGATGTCGCGAATGATGGCCACGGTGCCGAAGACGGCCCGACCGACGCGGCAGGTGATGCCGACGATGCGGCGTTCCCGATTGCGGATGGCCGAGATGCGGTGCAGGGTGCGCTCGATGCCGGCGCGGTTGTCGTCGCCAAAGGCACCGATGCGCTGAATGACGAACTCGATGTCCTCTTCGCGGACGGGGTGGGTCGACAGCAGCACCTCACGCCCGGGCAGCCGCGCCTCAGGCTCGCGGCCCAGGTCCATCACCACTTCGAGCAGCTCGCGGCGATCCGGGAGCGCCTGCACCGGATCACAGATGTGGGGTGGCAACACTTCGAGCAGCTGATCGAGATCGTCGGTGACGACGTCGCTGACGCTCGGGAGCTGGAGGACACGTGCGGGTCGCGGTTCCTGCATGGCCATGCCGCTGGTTGTCTAGCCTCCTACCAGATTGGCGGTTACCAGCCGTGGCTCGCGTACGCGGGCGGCGAGCAGCTTCACGAACAGCTCGTGCTGCGCGGCCAGGCGAAAGCCGCTGCGCTGCAAAGCCTGCGCCAGCGACGACTGATACTCACGTGCAACGGCGTAGACGGGCGCCTTCGGACTGGCTTGCAGCAGCGCATAGCGCACCAGGCGGTCCGCGGCGTCCTCATAGCGGGGATTGACGAGCAGGTCGAGGTACTGACTGCGCTGCCCGAAGGTCAGCTCCATCCACCCGACCAGGGACGTGCCCAGCTCCCACACGTACTGCTGGCGCGAGCCGGTGAACGACGGTTGCCAGCGTTTTCTGCCGGGATACAGCGCGCCCCATTCCTCGAGGGTCATCGCCTCGGCCGCCCGCACCGGTGCGGGGACCGCGGCCATGTACAGCTGGAAGAGCGTTTGTTCGTCAGCCCGAAAACGCGGGCGCGCCTCGAACACGTCGGTGCGTTCGATTTTGAAGCCCGGCGCCAGAACGAACAGCTCGCTCGACGTGAATCGGTCGAACGCGGCGCGGCGCGCGACGTCCAGCCCTCGACTACCCGAGGGCGTTTCCAGGAACACGCGTCGGGCGGCGTGCGAGCCAGCACACGTCACAACCTGTTCCAGCAAGTCGGCGCCAGCGGTGTCGGCCTCGGCATCGGCATGCAGATGCGGAACGTCCCACACCAGCCCGCCGGCACGCGGGCGTGCCACGGCCAGACCGACGATATGCCCGCCCGATTCGGCCAGCCACGTGCGGCGGCCACCTGGCCGATGACCGAGCGTCGCAGATACAAGACTCATGTACGGCAGATGCCCGCTCTCAGGCTCGACACGCGGCCACGCGTGCGCGGTAATCTCCGTTGCGCCGGCACGACGCTGGAACGATGCAAGCCCCACCAGGTCATTGGGGCGCAGCCTGCGAACGAGCATCACTGTAAACGGGGCCGGACCAGCCGACATTATCGCATGGCCGCCGCCCGACTGGTGGCGTTTCGTGACGATCGAGGTTGAGCTCTCGTTTTACTCGCTGTTACTCACCGCCACGCATGACTGACCCCCTCGCGCTCGACGGCGCAAATCCCTGGCAGACCACCTCGTCACGGGTGGTCTTCGACAACGGCCACCTGCTGTTCAGAGAGGATGGGGTGACGCAGCCCGACGGACAGCCCGGCAGCTACGCCTACCTCGAAGTCCGCGCGCCGGTGGTGTCGGCGGTGCCGGTCGACGATGCCGGCAACGTCTACCTGGTGCGCCAGTGGCGCTACCCGTGGGGGCGCAACTCGTGGGAAATCCCGGGCGGCACTGGCGAAGCGGGCGAGACGCCGCTGGACGCCATGCAGCGCGAGCTGGCCGAGGAAGTCGGGATGCGTGGCCGCACCTGGGAGCTGCTCAGTGTCGGCTTCTCGAGCGCCAGCATCAACGGTCGCTGGCACATGTTCCTGGTGCACGGGCTCGAGCCACTCGAAGTCGCCGACGCGGGCCGGCATCAGCGCGACGGGGGCGAGCACGACATGCTCGTGCAGCGTCTGCCGCTGGCCGAAGCCATCGCCGCGGTCATGGATGGGCGTATCGTCCATGGCATGAGCGCGCTCGGGTTGTTACGAGCAGCGCGCCGGTTGGGGATCTGATGTTTGACCCATACGGGCTGCAATGCTAGAAAATGGGTCGCCGTGATCCGCGCTAGCCGAATTCTTGTACCGGTGAACGGCAACCCCACCGACGAAGACGCCGTGGCCCTGGCCTGTCAGATCGGGCGGCGCGGCAAAGCCTCGGTGTACGCGATCTACGTCATAGAGGTGAAGCGCACGCTGCCCCTGGACGTCGATCTTCCGCCCGAGGCTGCCAAAGGCGACACGGTCCTGGCGCGCGCCGAGCATGTCGGCGAGGAGTTCGGGGTCGATCTGGAAACCGAAATCCTTCAGGCGCGCGACGTAGGTACCGCCATCGTCGACGAGGCGCTCG
>JAFAWJ010000017.1 GCA_019242065.1 Chloroflexota bacterium | reverse complement strand
ACCCGACAGACCAAACACAGTTGTGTCTGAACCTCTCAGGTCTTCTCATCCGCGGACAGCACGTACCCAGGGGGTCGCCGCGGGCTCCTTCCAAACACAAACTAAAGACTCATCCCGAGAATGCTGTAGCCCGCGTCCACGAGCAGGATCTGGCCCGTCACGTTCTGCGCCAGCGGGGAGCACAGGTACTTCGCGGCGTTGCCCACGTCTTCGGCGGAGATGTTGCGGCGCAACGGGGCGTTCTTTTCGGTGTGCTCCTCCATCACCGTGAACCCCGTGATGGAGCGAGCGGCCAGCGTGCGCACCGGACCAGCCGAGATGGCGTTGACGCGAATGCTGCGCGGGCCCAGCTCGTACGCCAGATAGCGCACCTCGGCTTCGAGCGCGGCTTTGGCTACCGCCATGATGTTGTAGTTGGGATACGTCCGCTGCGAGGCGTTGAAGGTCATCGTCAGCACGGCGCCGCCGCCCGCGCGGTCCATGAGCGTCGCGGCGCGATGCGTCAGTCCAATCAGCGAATAGGCGCTGATATCCAGCGCGGTCAGAAAGTCCGCTCGCGAGGTGGCCGCGAACGGCTGCTCGAAGGTCTGGGGCGGCGCGAAGGCAACGCTGTGGATCAGGATGTCCAGACCGCCCCACGTGGCATCCACCGCGTCGAAGACTCGATCGAGGTCGGCGTCGGAGGTCACGTCGGCGGGCAGCACCAGCGGACTGTCCACGCTGGCGGCCAGGTCGCGAACGCCCTGTTCGAGGCGTTCACCTTGAAACGTGAAAGCGAGCTGAGCGCCTTCACTGGCGAGCGCCTGAGCGATCGCCCAGGCAATACTGCGTCGGTTCGCGACGCCAAAAATGAGCCCGCGGCGGCCCTCGAGCAGCGGCACGCACGCCAGGGTAGACGCTTTTACTTCGACTCCGCGAGCCCCGCGCGACGGATCACCAGCGACAGCGTCAGGCCCTGGACCACCAGCGTGAACAGCACCACGCCGAACGCCATCTCGATCAGCGTCTGACGATCGGCGATGGCGGACGGCAATGCCAAGGCCAGGGTGATGGTCAGGGCGCCGCGCATCCCGCCCCAGATCAGGACCGCGCGCTCGCCATTCGAGGTAAAGACGTGCACGCGCCGCGTCAGCCGCGCCAGCTCAGGCGGGATGGCGATGACCAGCACGCGCGAGAAGAGCACCGTCACGATGCTGACGAGGACCGGGCCGGCGACCGCCGCCAGCGCGGCCAGGTTGATGGTGAAGCCGACGAGCAGGAATACCACGGCATTGACCACGAAGCCGAAGTACTCCCACAGGTCGTCGAGCAGGCGGCGCGTGCGCTCAGACATGCCAACCTGCCGACCGTAGCTGCCGTGCACCAGGCCGGCCGCCACGCAGGCCAGCGCACCCGAGGCGCCCAGGGACTGGGCCGCCAGGTAGCTGCCGTAGGCCAACGCCGTCGACAGCGTCATCTCGATCATGTGGTCGTCGATCATGGCCGTGACGCGCGAGAACACGACCCCCAGGACCCCGCCGATCAGGACGCCACCAGCCACTTGCCGGACGAAGAGCAGCAGCGTCGAGGGCACGTCCGCGGCGCCGGACGTGACCAGCCCGAGTGCGGCGGTATACAGGGTGATGGCGACCCCGTCGTTGATCAGGCTCTCGCCTTCGACCAGCACGGCCAGGTGGCGCGGCACCTGCAGACCACGGAACACGCCGACGACCGCGACCGGGTCGGTGGCGGAGACGATGCTGCCGAACAGCAGCGCCTCCGCCAGCGGCAGGTGCAGCGTGGCGAACAGTGCGATGCCGACGATCGCGGCGGTCGCGATGGTGCCGGGAATCGCCAGCCACAACACGGGCTGGGCCAGGCTCCTGAGCTGGACGTTGTCGAGGCGGAAGGCGGCGTCGAAGAGCAGTGGGGGCAAGAAGACGAACAGCAGGATCTGGGGGTCGAGCTGGGGCAGGGCCGCGACGTGGGATTCCTCGACGGCCAGGCCGCCGAGGACGAGGGCCACGGCGTAGGGCACGTTCAGGCGCCAGGCGAGGATGCCGAGCAGCGCCGCGCCCAGGAGCATGGCGGCGAAGACGTAGACGGCGGCTTCGACGTCGGTCAGCATCCGTGCAGACTCATCGTCGTCACACCAGGTTCGAGTGAGAAAAACTCGTGCGACCAGAGACGTTGCGCCAGCGCGAGGGGCATACGACGCAGAAAGTGGTTTGGCGGCATTTGCGACGCGTAGCAGGCCAGGGCGGCGCGTTTGACGGGCACGTACGCCCGGACGTCGACGCTGGTGGTCACCAGGTCATCCGCCACGCCGATCTCGGCAACGTCTGGACCTGCGTCCGCGCCAGCGGCGGCGCTGCCGGGCGCATCGATGCCCGCGGCCCGCAGCGCAGCCACGAACTCGCGCGACCACCCCAGCGGAATCCGCACGAAATACAGCCGCCGCGGGCGAATCGCAGGCGACGCCGCGCGTACGGCGGCGGCCGCCACTTCGTGTGCCCGCACGTGATCCGGATGGCCGTATCCTCCCGTCTCGTCATACGCGACCACCACGTCGGGTCGCTCGTCGTCGAGGATGGCGTGCAGGCGGGCGGCCACCTCGGAGATCTCGGCGCGGCAGAACGCCGTGGGCCGATCGTTGTCGGGCGTGCCGGCCATGCCCGAATCGCCGTAGCCGAGCTCGATCAGGCGTGAGACACCGAGGACCGCACACGCGGCGTGGAGCTCGGCGGACCGCACGCTCGCCACGTTGTGTCCGAGCAGCCTCGGATCGAGCACCTCGCCGAGGTCACCCGTCGTGCACGTGACCACGACGGTCCGCACCCCCTCGGCGCTGCAGCGGGCCAGGGTGCCGCCCATGGTGATCGTCTCGTCGTCGGGGTGGGCGTGCACCGCCAGGAGCGTGCGGCGCGAGTCAGAACCCTGGACATGGCGAGTCATCGACGCTTAATATGTGGCACTCGCGAGGGCCAACGACGGGCCTCGTGGATGTGGCGGTACCCCGAAGCCGAGCGTGGCCAGGCACATCCAGCCGCGCGAATCCACAGCAGTGTGGCCGACGTGCCCAAGGACGGAGCACGCCGGCTTTTTTTATCTCATTTTTTGAACTCGCAGAGCAGGTGGCAGGTGGCACAACAGTACGGGAGGCTCTTACCTCGACCGAGCGGGTTGTACGATCCGCGATTCGAACACGATGCCTGTGGGACTTTCTCATCTAGCTTGACGTCGATCTCGAGCGACGTGCGGGGCCCGTCCTGCCAGGCCAACTCAAGCCGTCCACGCCTGAGCTGTTGACCGCGCTCGGCCGC
>JAFAWJ010001181.1 GCA_019242065.1 Chloroflexota bacterium | reverse complement strand
GTTAGGACCGAAGGTTCTTCGCAGGTGATATGGGCGGGTGGCGGCATTCGCGCTGTCGACACCGTTGTAAATGGGGATGTTTGTAAACAGAAGTTGTTGCAGAGGGTCGATGTAAATGGGGGTTATAAACAAGGAGTGTGGTAAACGAGGGGGGTGTTCAGGTCACTCAGTTGTCCGCTAGGAGGGGAGCCAACGTCAGTGAGGGATGAGCGGCTTCCGCGCGATTGACGTTGGTCGGCGACTCACCAGTCGCGGTTAGCGCGTACGCGGGGGGTCGCCGCGGGAAGGAGCGCAGCGACTGGCGGCGGGGGGCCGCAGGCCCCCTGACCCGTCCGTACGGACCCCAGCGGTGCATGCACCGCTGGGCAGAGTGGCGCATGCGCCACTCTGGGAGCCCGCGCATGCGCGGGCTCCGCCTGACAAAAAACTACACGAGGGCGGGCATGCGAGCGTCCTCACTGTACTGCTTCAGGACGTCCGGCAGCTCCGCGTGCTCGGACTCCACATCCAGCGGGCGGACACGATAGATCTCGGGGTGCGCGGGAGCGAATGGCTCCGTGCCTTTCTCGAAGTTGTCCAGCATGCGCAGCATCATCCGCCGCATGTGGATAATCGCCACGTCGCTGCTGCCCAGGTGCTCCTCGCTTCGGTCGCAGACGTAGCCCATACCTTCGGTCATCGCCTGATCCTGCGTCGGAATGAACGGCATGCCCGTGAAGCTGAGCTTGCGCTGCCGCTCGCGATCCAGCCCATACATGTTCGAGTGACGGAACTTCGCCAGCCGTGTGTCGATCTCCTTGCCATCCGGGAAGCGGAACGTGCCGGGCTCCGTCGGCAGAATCGGCCGCCGGGAGCTGACGTCGCCGGGCGTGTTCCACTCCTGCACTGGCCGCGTGCCACCCACCAGATAGCGCCAGCAGTGGTTGTCGTCTATAGGCATCCACATCGTCGCACCCCCCGCGTACCCGGAGGCCGACGGAATCAGCGCCGTCATCGGCATTAAAAACTGCGTCACGCGCCAGTAATAATCACCCTTGCGCTGCGCGCGCCGACCACCGTAGACAAACCCATAATCCGTATCGAGCGCGAACAGCCGTGGATGCCGGTCGTTGGTGTAGCCATCGTTGCGGACGAGGTTCTGAATGCCCGTCCCGTCCTCACCAAAGGTCGAGTGCAGGAACGAGACGTGCGCCGTGTCCAGCTCACCCTCCAGGCACTGCAGCCAGTTGGCTTCGACCAGGAACTTCAGGCCGCGGCGCTCACTCTCGGGCACGAGCGTGAACGGCATCTCGGGCGGCCGCGACGGGCGCAGCTCCTCTGGGCCCATGTACACCCAGATCATGCCGCCGACCTCATACGTCGGGTACGCCCTGACCCGCAGCCGATCTTTGAAGTCCGATTCGGCGGGCTCGCTGGGCATGTCGATGCACTGACCCGTGGTGTCGAACTTCCAGCCGTGATACACACAGCGCAGACCGCACTCCTCGTTGCGACCGAAGAACAACGGCGCTCGGCGGTGCGGGCAATACGCGTCGACCATGCCGACCGTGCCATTGCTGTCGCGGAAGGCCACCAGGTCCTCGCCGAGGGTCCGCGTGCGAATCGGGTCGCCGTCGTTCTGGGGCAGCTCGTCAGACAACAGGGCGGGCAGCCAGAAGCGGCGCAAAAATTCGCCCATGGGCGTTCCGCGGCCAACCTGCGTGAGGCGCTCGTTTTCTTTGGTGGTCAGCATACTTTGATTGTAGGCGACGGTCTCAGTCCATGAGCCGCGGCAGCACCTCACGCCGCACGCGCTCGAGCTGACCGAACTGGTCCCAGCCCGTCATGCGCAGCGTGACTTCGTCGAAGCCCATCTCCTTGTAGACGCGCAGGTGCTCGACGCATTCGTCGGGTGAACCCGTAGCCGTCCACCCAGCGACGAAGTCGCGCGGATAGTCCATGGTGTAGTAGGCGTCGAGAAAGCGTTTGGACTCGTCGATCGCCGCCTGGCGGTCTTCGTTGACGTTGATGTTGTGATACAGATGGGTTTCGATCGAAGCCGGGTCGCGCCCAGCTTCGACGGCCAGTCGCTTCAGCTCCTGCATGCGCCAGCCGACGTCCGCCGCGTCGTGGAGCGAGGTCTCCCAGCCGTCGGCATGCGTGACAACGCGGCGCAGCGTGCGGCGGATCGTCTCCTGATTGCCGGGCGGCGGATTATTGGCAATCCAGATCGGTGGACGCGGCCGCGCCGCCGGTTTGGGATCGACGCTGATGCCTTCACATCGATAATGTTTGCCCGTATAGGTCACGTTGTCCTGGGTCCATAGCAGCTTGACGAGCTCGATCCACTCGAGCATGCGCTGGACCCGATCGCGCGCTTGCAGTCCGTACAGCTCGCCCTCGATCCGGCCACCTTCCTGGGGGACGATGCCAGTGCACACCACCAGCACCGTGCGACCGGCGGCCAGCAGATCCAGGCTGGCCCACTGGTACGCGAGCAGCACCGGATCGCGGAGTGGGAAGCTGGCCATGCACGCTGGTCCGAGACGTACGCGCCGGGTGCGCGCGGCGACGCCCGACAGCAGCGTCAGGGACTCCATGCGGGGTTTGCCGAGCAGCGAATCGCCAACCCACACCGACTGGAACACATCGGAGGCATCGGCGATCTCCGCCATCTGCAGCATCTCGTCTGGCGTGGTCACGCCGAACAGCACACCCCGATTCGGCAACGTCAGTCCGTAACGCATCACCACTCTCCCGGTTCGTATGGCACTCTCAGCCGCTCAGGCAACCCTGGCAGATTCGACCAACGGGACACGCGTCACCTCGTGCGCTTGCAATCGCGGCAACACTTCACTCGCGAAGCGACGAATCTGGTGCATGAACATCTCGTGCGGCATGGCGCCCCGATTCAGACTGACGGTCACCTGGTTGGCACCAGCATGATCGGCAGCACCGATGATGTACTCGACGATCTCGTCCGCCGTGCCCCACGGCATGTTGTCCGCCTGCTGGCGGATACCGTCCATCGTCATACTCCGGTAGCGCTCGCGGCTGCCGGAGATGAACGGAATGTGCTCCGGTCGCAAATAGTCGTGCGACACGTTGCTGACGTAGCCAGCCTCCGCCTGCAGGTTGCGTTCGGTAATGTTGCCGTGGCTGAACAGCGTGCGATTGAAGTACAGCGCGTACGGTCCGGCCTCGTCGACCGCCTGCGCTTTGCTGTCGGCGACGTACACCTCCGCGCTGATCACCAGGTGGCCGGGGGTGATGTGGTGGCCGTGCTCCTCCAGTTGGCGGGCGTAGTACCGGATGACGTCCTCGCGTACGCCACGATGCGCGGTCAAGCCCGGCGTGATCGGCACGTCGTGCTTGCCCGCCCACTCGATCGTCTCCTTGCTGGCCGTCACCGGTACCCAGACCGGCGGATGCGGCTGCTGGACCGGTCGCGGCCAGATCGCTACGTCGTGATACGTCCAGAACTGACCCTGGAACGAAAAGACCTCTTCGGTCCACGCGCGGCGGATGATCTCCCACGCTTCCTCGAAACGCGCCCGCGACTCTGCCAGCGGCACGTTGTAGACGTTGTGCTCGCGCGGGATGCCGCGTGCGAAACCGGAGATGATCCGACCGTTCGACAGGCAGTCGAGCATCGCCAGCTCTTCGGCCAGTCGGAGCGGCTCGTGGATGGGCAGCAAGTTGCCGTAGATCAGCAGCTTCAGACGCCGGGTCCGCTGGGCCGCCGAAGCCGCCAGCAAGTTGGGCGAATTCATCAGACCGTACGGCGAGGTGTGGTGCTCGTTGAAGCCGACACCGTCGTACCCGAGCTTGTCGATTTCCTCCCAGGCATCGAGGTGCTCGGCATACGTGCGCACCGCGACCTCGGGTTTGAAGTGTTCCCTGGCCAGCGGCCACGGCAGCTCGGTGGCGGAGCCCTTGAGATGCTCCAGGTTCTCCCCGTAGGGCAGTAGATCGAAGACGAAGACTTTCACACTCGCGCGCGACCCCCGATATCGCAGATCGATATCACCATACCTACCGCCAGATGCCGATGGCCACGGCCAGCCAGCCCAGCAGGAAGGCCACCCCGCCCACTGGCGTAATGGCGCCCAGCCACGTCGTGTTGCTCAGCGATAGCGCGTACAGACTCCCCGAAAACAGCACCGCACCCGCGATGAACAGCCAGCCGCTGGCCGTCAGCCACGTCGAGCCATCCACCGAAAACCGGCTCAACAAGATGCCAACGCCAATCAGCGCCAGGGCGTGGTACATCTGGTAAGTCACACCAGTTTGAAACACCTGGAGCATGTCCGCACTCAGCCGATCACGAAGCGAGTGCGCTCCAAACGCGCCAAGCGCCACCGCCAGAAACCCGCTGAGCGCACCGATGGTGATAAACAGCCGATCCACGTCGTTACCTTAGCCCGCTACATGTTATGTCCGTGCCCCATTGAAGATCTTGAGCGCCACCTGCGCCAGCAAACGGTCCTCACTGTGCTCGAAATCCAGCCCCGCAATCGCGCGGATACGTTGCATGCGATACGCCACGCTGTTGACGTGCAGGTTCAGCTCCCGCGCCGTCGCCTGCAAGTTCCCGTTGTGATCCAGAAACGCGGCGAGCGTCCGCACCAGGTCAGCATTGTGCCGCTGGTCATACTCCACCAGCTCGCCGAGCACCTGGTCCATGAAGCCACGTAGCTCCGAGGCGTCACTCACGTGGAACAACAACCGATACAGGCCCAGGTCCTCGAAGACCACCACGTCACCCTGGTTGCCAAACCGCTCGGTCGTCTCGAGCGCCCGCCGCGCCTGCGCATACGAGCGCGCAATGGCACTCGCACTGGCCGCCGGCCCGCCCACGCCGACGGTGACCCGCCAGTCCGGTCCCAACGACGCCGCCAGCTGGACCGCCGAGCGACCCAGCTCACGTGCGTCGTCGACCTCCGGCACGAGCACCACCAGCTCCTCGTCGCGAACGGTCACGAATGCCTCCGTCGACCGCCGCTGGCACAGCTCCGCCAGACTCTCCAGCAGCCGCCGCCGCTGTGCAATGGTTTCAGGTCGCTCGTCGTCCGCGGCTCCCAGCGACGCCGAGACGACCAGCACGCGGTAGGTCACCTCCGGCCGGTACCCGAGCCGCATGGCTCGCTCGCGTGCGACTCGCTCGTCCTGAGTCCGACCCAGCAGCAGACCTTCGAACAGCTCGTCCTTGAGCTGGCGCGCGACTTCGGCCGCCATCCGCTCGCGCAGCATGGACAGCGCGTACACGTTGGCCGCGTGCTGGACGATCTGCAGGTCCAGGTCGTCGCCGCGTTCCTCCGCCGGCGCCAGAATCGCCAGGTAGCCGAAAATCGCGTCGCCAACGGCCACCGGCGCCAGCACGCAGCTGGCGTCGACGCCGAAGTCCAGCATCGGCGGCACGCGCAGCGGGCGCCGCTCGCGCGCCAGAGCAGCCAGCAACGCCTGTACGTAGCCCTGGCTGGGCGCCCACCGGAACTCTTCGGAGTCGGGTGCCATGGCGACCAACTGGAGAAGCGCGTCCAGCAACAGGACACGTCGACCGACAAGGTCCGACAGCATGCGCGTGACGGATTCGACGTCGGCGCCCTGCAGGACCAGCGCACCCAGCCGGTCGTGAATGTTGACCAGTTGTCGCAATGCCGCGTTCTGAGCCTGCAGCGCGCTGATCGCCGTCTGGAGCACGTCAGAATCAGACAAGCAGCTCGGGCAGCAGTTGCGCCATTTCGCTGGCCTGTCCCGACGCGGACGACAGCACCACCCCGTGGACCCGCCTGCGCGCGCGTGCAGCCCGAAACAGATCCACCGCGACCTCGCGGCCGACGGCTGGACCGCTCTCCCCCGCCTCATACATCCGCTCCAGGACTCCACTCGGTACGGCCATATCCGGCACTTCGTTCTGCAGGTACTCCGCATACCGTAGATCCTGCAGCGGCATGAGTCCCAGCAAGACCGGTATGTCAGCCGGCGGATTGACGGCGTCCAGCAACCGCTCGAGTGCCTCCAGGTCGTACACCGGCGGAGTAATGAGGAAGTCCGCGCCACTGGCGAGCTTGCTGCGCGCGGTGGCCACCTCATGACCGAAATCGCTCGCCGCTGGATTGACGCGCGCGCCGATGACGAACGCCGTCGGCCGACCGACGGGAATGCCGTTGTAGTCGCGACCTTCGTTGAGACCGCGCAGGACCTCGATCAGCCCGAGCGAGTCCACTTCCCAGACACCGGCCGCGTTGGGATAGTCGCCGTGCAGCGGTGGTGTGCCGGTTCGGCACACCACGTGCCGAATCCCGAATGCGTACGTCCCGAGCAGGTCCGCCTGGAGCACCATCAGGCTCTTTTCCCAGGTCGTCGCGGTCAGGATCACCTCCAGCCCGGGCACGCGTTGTTGCACCAGCAGCGCGATGCTTGCCGGACTGGCCTGCACGCGCGTGCTCTCAACCGGACCCACGATGACGGCCTGGCAACCCGCGGCCGCGAGGAGTTCCGCGTCGCGTACGGCGCGCAGTGCGTCCGCGCCGAGCGGCGGCGGCAGCTCGCAGGCAACCACCAGCTTTCCCTGAGCGGCCGTCTCGAGCAGTGTGCTGGACTGCGTCCGCTCCGCGTCGAGCAGCTTCTGCTGGGGCGACTCGGTGGCGTGCGGTCGAACGCCGACGACCGGACGGGGTGACGGGGCTCGCCGCAGCCCGCTGACCGCCGTGGCGACGGCCTCGATGTGGGCGGGCGTCGTACCGCAGCAGCCGCCGACCAGGGTCGCGCCCAGCTCCACGAAGCGGCGCGCCTGCCGACCGAAATACGCCGGATCGGAGGAGGTGTACTGGAAGCGGCCGTCGGCCAGCGTCGGTGGACCGGCGTTCGGCTGGGCGGTGAGCGGCAGCGACGTCCAGCGCGCGAGCTCGGCCAGCACGTCCAGCAATCCCTGCGGCCCGAGGGTGCAGTTGGCGCCCAGCGCGGCAACGCCCAGGCTCGTCAGCACGGTGGCGACGTCTTCGGGGCTGTCGCCGCCCAGGCTGCGACCGTCCTCGACGAAAGTCATCTGCGCCACGATCGGCAGGTTGCCCAGCGCCTGGGCGACGCCGATAGCCTCGGCCAGCTCCGCCAGACTGCCAAAGGTCTCGAACAGCAGCAGGTCGACGCCGCCGTCGTACAGCGCGTCGATCTGTTCGCGGAAGGCGTCGCGCAGCTCGCGGGCGGCGAGGCGGCGCCCGAGACCGGCGGGCGTGACCGGACTGATCGAGCCGGCCACCAGTAATCCGGCGCGAGACGCCTCGTCGCGGGCGTCGCGCGCCAGGCGGGCGCCCTCGCGATTCAGCTCGACGGCCTGATCGGCCATGCCATAGCGCGCCAGGCGCAGGCGGCTGGCGCCGAACGTATTGGTCTCGATGATCTCGGCGCCCGCCTCGATATAGGCGCGATGGATGGAGCGGACCAGCTCGGGGTGCGACAGGTTCAGCTCGGGCAAGGAGCGGTCCAGCGAGACGCCGCCGGCGTGCAGCATGGTGCCCATCGCCCCGTCGCACACCAGGACCTGGGAGGCCAGCCGGCTGGCGACGTCCGAGCCCTGAACCCGCGGTCGAGCGGTGCGCATGGTGGCGGCATCCTAACACACGCGCGGGGGCCGTTCCCGTGGGGTTCCCACAAGAAGAACTCAGAACTCAGACTTCAGAACTCAGCCTTAATCACGCCTGAGACTTCTGACTTCTGACTTCTGACTTCTGACTTCTGAGTTCTCTTTGTGGCACCCACACAAACACGTGTGCGAAAGTTTGTGTGCCCCACAGGATGCGCCACGACCGCTCCGAGTGGCACGCTAAAGGATTGTCATGCCCGGCACGCGCTCCTCGACAGACCTGCCCCGCCCCTTCCCACCCCGCGCCAGCGCCCCCTCCATGAACGCGATGCACCGCGTTCTCGACCGACGCAATCCGCTGTGGTACGCCGCGTCCGTGTTCCTGCTCAACACGAAGCCGCTGTACCAGGCCTTCACGTTCGTGGAGCGCCAGGTTAAGCGTCGCATCTTCGGCTGTCGCATGTGCGGCCAGTGCGCCCTGCCGGTGACCGCCTACGCGTGCCCGATGACCTGTCCGAAGCAATTGCGCAACGGGCCGTGCGGTGGCGTCGGCGTGGATGGCAGCTGCGAGGTCTACCCAGGCATGCGCTGCGTCTGGTTGATGGCGTTCGAGCGCGCGGATGCCGAGGGCCACGTCGGCGACTTGCGCCGCCTGCAGCGCCCCATCGACCAGCGCAAGTGGGGACAGAGCTCGTGGGTCAACTACTGGCACGGCGATGACGAAGAGCTGTTCGCGCAGGAAGCCGACCACCAGCCGCTGCTGCTCACCGTGCTGCCGTCC
>JAFAWJ010001034.1 GCA_019242065.1 Chloroflexota bacterium | reverse complement strand
GCAATACATCCTCCAGAACTCACCGAATGCCAAGATCGGCGTCATTTATCAAAACGACGACTACGGTCAGGATTACCTGGACGGGTTGGACAAAGGCCTCGGCAACAAGGCATCCGAAATGATCGTCGACAAAGAGTCCAACGACGTTGGCGCGCCGGACCTCAGCTCGCAGATTCTGAAGTTGAAGAACTCGGGTGCCGATACCTTGTTTGTCTTCGAAACGCCCTCGCCGGCGATCAAGGCGCTGGTGTCCACGTATCAGGCTGGCTGGCAGCCGACGATTTTTCTCAATTCCGTGTCGGCGCCGGTGCCGTATGTCCAGGCGGCCCAGAAGGCGGCCGGCGACGACGCAGCGGTCAACGGCATCATCAGCGTCGAATACACCAAGGACCCGGCAGATCCGAGCCAGGCGAATGACGCGGGCATTCAGCTGTACAAGCAGGTCATGAGCAAGTACTACGCCGATGGCAAGCTGGAGGACGGCTTCAACATGTATGGGATGGCCACCGCGTGGACGCTGGTGGACGTGCTGAAGAAAGCCGGGGCGAATCTGACGCGGCAGGCGGTGCTCGATCAGATGAACCAGTTGAATGAGACGGACAATCCGTTTCTGTATCCGGGGATCACGGTGAAAAATACGGCCAGCGATCACTACTCCATTACGCAGGAGTATCTGGCGAAGTACAGCACCAGTGCGAATGATTATCAGGCGATGTCGCAGACGATCGACGTGCGGGGGCAAATTACATTCCCCTGACGGGTTATCAATCGAAAGTTGATCCAACATGTCGGACACTCGATGGTTTTCGCCGCTCCGGCTGGCGCGGATGAGCAGTTGGATCCTGTCGACATGTAGGGGGGACCCTTACGACCCCAGTACTATGGGTATCGGTTTATGATCGAGCCCGCGGGGGCGGATGCGACGCTGCTTTCGGTCAGAGACCTTTCTCTTCGTTTTGGCGGAGTCTCGGCCCTCGATGGAGTATCCTTTGACGTCCCACGCGGCGGGATTGTCGGAGTTATCGGGCCCAACGGCGCCGGCAAGACCAGCTTGTTCAATTGCATCAGTCGCCTGTATCAGCCCACCGCCGGCAGCATCACATTCGACGGCCACAACCTGCTGCGGCTAAGAACGCACCAGATCATCCGCCTGGGCCTCGCCCGCACCTTCCAGAACGTGGCACTGTTCGGACGCATGAGCGTGCTCGACAACGTGCTGGTCGGCCAGCACACGACCATTGCCTCCGGCGCCCTGTCCTCCGCGCTGCGACTCGGCGGCGCGCGCAACGCCGAGCGCGAGGGAGTGGAGCGCGCCCTGCATGCACTCGATGTCGTTGGGATGCGCCAGTACGCCGCCTCGCTGGCCGGCAGCTTGCCGTTTGCCATCCAGAAGCGCGTCGAGCTGGCGCGTGCGCTGGTGGCGCGACCGCGACTGCTGCTCCTGGACGAGCCGGCCGGCGGCTTGAACCATGCCGACATCCGCGATTTGCGCGACCTCATCTCGTCCATCCGGGCGGAGTACCAGCTGACTGTCCTCCTGGTGGAGCACCACATGAACCTGGTCATGAGTATTTCGGACCAGGTGGTAGTGCTGAGCTTTGGCCGCAAAATTGCCGACGGTCCGCCGGCGGCGGTGCAAACGGACCCGGAGGTGATCCAGGCGTATCTGGGAGGACAGGGCAATGCCGCTGCTTGAGATCGCAGGCCTGACGGCCGGGTACGGGCAGCGACGTGTGCTGCATGACGTCGACCTGAGCGTGGACGATGCCGAGATCGTTGCACTGCTGGGGGCTAACGGGGCTGGGAAGACGACGTTGCTGCGCGCGATCTCCGGCGCCATTCAGCGTGCGGGCACGCTGGTCTTGGGCGGACGGTCGTTGCTCACCTGCGGTCCGGCGCAGACCGCGCAGCTGGGGATCGCCCATGTGCCGGAGGGGCGCGGCACCATGGGGCAGCTCACGGTGTCTGAGAACCTCCAGCTGGGAGCCTACGTGCGGTCGGACCGCGAGGTCGGGACAGACCTGGAGCGTGTCTTCGCGTATTTTCCGGTACTGCGCGAGCGACGGCGGCAGATGGCGGCAACGCTGAGTGGCGGCGAGCAGCAAATGCTGGCCATCGGACGGGCGGTCATGGCGCGGCCGCGGGTGGTGCTGCTGGACGAGCCGTCGCTGGGTCTGGCGCCGCGGGTGATGGGTTCGATCTTCGAGCTGATCGGGGCGATCAATCGCGACCTGAAGACGGCGGTGCTGCTGGTGGAGCAAAACGCCGTGGCGGCGCTGGACATCTCCCAGCGGGCGTACGTCCTGGAGGCCGGCAGCGTAGCGCTGCACGGCGCCAGCGCGGACCTGAAAGCTGACGAGGGCGTGCGGCGCTCATATCTGGGGTACTGATCGGGTGCAGGAGTTTGTCGAGCAGGTCATCGCGGGGATTGCGGCGGGCGGGATTTATGCCAGTCTGGCGCTGGCGCTCGTGCTGATTTACCGGGCGATGGGGCTGATCAACTTTGCCCAGGGCGAATTCGCCATGTTCACGGCGTTCATCTGCTGGGCATTGCTCCAGGGCACGGACCTGCCGTTCGCGGTAGCGGTCGTGCTGGCGGTGGCGCTGGGCGCGGTGGCGGCGTTTGCGATCGAGCGGGTCTTCGTCAGGCCCTTCGAACGCGGCGCGCCGCTGGCGATCGTGATCGTCACGCTGGCGCTGTTCAACATCACCAACTCGGTGGCAGGCTTGATCTGGGGGTATTCGCCGCGCTCGTTTCCCAGCCCGTTTCCGGCCAAACCCGTCAATATCGGCGGCATTCTCATCTCGATCCAGGACGCGGCGATTATCGGCGTGTGTCTGCTGACCCTGGGCGGGCTGTACCTGCTGTTCAACCGGACCAAGCTCGGGCTGGCGATGCGCGCGGCGGCGCTCTATCCGGACATCAGCGCGCTGCTGGGTATCCGTACGGGCTTGATGCTCGGACTGGGCTGGGGTCTGGCGACCGCGGTCGGCGGCATCTCGGGCATCCTGGTGGCGCCGCGCATCCTGCTCGAGCCGAACATGATGCAGAGCGTCATCATCTACGCGTTCGCCGCGGCGGTGCTGGGTGGTATCGACAGTCCCGTCGGCGCGGTGGTCGGCGGCCTGACCCTGGGTGTCCTGCTGGCATTGATTGGCGCGTACGTGCCGTCGCTGGCCGACCTGCGGCTGGCGCTGTCGCTGCTGCTGATCGTGGTGTTGCTGGTGGTGCGCCCGTCAGGACTGTTCGGCCAGCAGCACGCCCGACGTGTATAAGAAGGTTAGCCGTCGATCTCCACTTCGGCTTCGATCTCCACTGGAATATTGAATGGCAGCGAGGCCAGACCGACCGCGGAGCGCGCGTGCTGGCCTACGTCGGCGCCGAACACCTCGAGCAGGAGGTCCGAACAGCCGTTGATGACACTCGGCTGCGCGCCAAAGTCGGGAGCGGAATTGACCATGCCAAACACCCGTAACCAGGCAGTGACCCGATCCAGGTCGCCCAGCTCGCGGCGCAGACTGGCCAGGATCGCCAGGCCCACGCGGCGTGCCGACTGATACGCCTCCTCGGGGCTCACCTCGGTCGGCACTTTGCCGAATGGCCCGGCCAGCGTGCCGTCGGCGTTGAGCGGACCGTGACCGGCAACGTACGCGCGTGCCCGCGCACGCGCACGTTGGCGAACGGCAGACGGACAGCAGATGGCGTTTGCAGCGGCTGCGGCAGCACCAGTCCAAGCTCGGCCAGTCGGGCCTCTACCCGCATTGAGCGTCCATTGCGCGAAGGGTAGCGCGCGCGGCGCACGCGGGCGTTTGAATTGCCCTGACTTCGGGGGAGACCCGGCGGCTTTGAATCACGCGGCCTGATCGGCTCGTGCGGGTGATAGTGATAGGCAGGTGGGGGTCGTCGATAGCGGTGTGCAAGCGCCGCCGATTCCACCAGTCCACCCACTCGGCAGTCGCCAATTCGACCTGTTCCAGTGAGCGCCAGGCTTGAGCACGCGGGAGGCCTCGCGCAGCA
>JAFAWJ010000978.1 GCA_019242065.1 Chloroflexota bacterium | reverse complement strand
ACGATGAACTGGAAGATCATCAGGAAGGCCACGTAGAACAACTGGAAGACAAGGTACAGGCCGGTGGTGATAAACGGCCCGACGCTGTCCCACTGTGGGTAGATCACGAAGATGCCCAGGAACGCGATCAGGCCGATCACAAACAGGGTTCGGATCAGCGTGCCGAGGCGTCCCAGGGCACGGTCAATCTTGCGGTCGAGCTCGTCGTGCTCGTCCACTCCGAGGTTTCGTTCGAGCGTGCGGTCTGAGCTCATCCGCGTCTCCCTTCGTCCATCAGGACGTCTTTCTGCACCTTAACCTACTGAACTTTCGCGATCTTGCCATCGCGATCGAGGGTGAACATGTACGGCTGGTAGTCGACGTTGGCGCCAGTCTGTTGTCGAACGCCTACCAGATAGAACTGCATACTGGTGCCGTCGGGCAATGTTTTGCCGCCGATGTACGACATGTCCGCGATCTCAGCCCCGTGTTGCTTGGCGGCGTCCATCTGCTGCTGGAGGTCGTCACGCGAGTCACCCGCGGACGTCAACCGCGACTGGGCGTCCGCGTCCAGACTGTTCCACACCAGGTCGGCGTTGGAATCACGATGGCCGCGGAGATAGTCCTCGGTGGCCGACGGCGCCGTCTGCGTCCGTAAGCCGGACACGCCGGGAATGAACCCAACGTACAGCGGGGCGGCGACGATCGCGCCGACGCCGACCACGATCACCAGGACGGCCACGATCAGGGCGACCGGATGCAGCACTAGGTAGCGAATGCCGCGAACCAAACCCCTGCGCATATCCCGCCCGATTCCTACGCCAGATCCGTGGCAGTGAGGCTAGCGTGTGGGCAGGGAGACAACAACTAAATCCACGTCTCGGAAGTTGACAGATTCTACGCCACTGGGCGTTCCAGTAGAGCCATTGCAATGCGCTCCGCGGCGTCCGCGGGCATGCTGTCGGCCAGCGCGCGCCCCAGCCGATCGCGTCGCGGCTGGTCGTCCAATAGCTCCAGCACGCGCTCGGCAAGTCCCTCAGACGAGAGCGTCGTCTGGTCGGCCACCTCGACTGCGCCCAGGCGAGCGAAGGCGGCTGCATTGGCCGACTGATGTGAGTCGGGCAACGGGACGATCAGCGCCGCCTTGCCCAGGGTAGCCAGCTCCGTCAGCGTGCCCATGCCAGCTCGGCTGACGACGAGCGTCGCCGCCGCCAGCAGGTGCGGCATCTCGTCGACCAGGAACTCGATGGCGCGGTACCGAGATGAATCCGTCTCGGCCGGCACGCCACGACCCCTGCCGGTGAGGAGAACGACCTGCGCCCGCGCGACCAGACGTGGCGCGGCGGCGGCGGCCAGTCGATTCAGTCCCAGCGCGCCGGTGCCGCCACCCGTCACCACGACGATGGGTACGTCGGGGTCGAGATCCAGCCGCGCATAGGCAATCGCGGGATTGGCCGCGCGGATCTCAGCGCGCACGGGATTGCCCGTGACGCTGGTGCGTCGACGGGGAAAGTGCGCCGACGAGGACGGCAGGCTCACGGTGATCTGTCGCGCGAACGGCACAAGCAGCCGATTGGCGAGCCCCGGCACGACGTCTTGCTGGTGAATCAGCGTGCGCGCCCCGAACGCCCGCGCCGCGATCATCGGCGGCAGCGCCCCAAAACCGCCCGCGGCCAGCGCCGCGCGCGGCTGAAACCGGCGCACCAGTGCGTACGACTCGGCCACACCCTGGACGACGCGCAGCGGATCGCTGAAATTCTGAGCGTCCCAGTAGCGCCTGAGCTTGCCCGCGTGCACGCCGACGAACGCGATGCCCTGCGCGGCGGCCAGCGCTGCTTCGGGGCCGTCCCGTGTGCCGACGTACAGCAATTGCGTAGACGGTTCGAAGCGCCGCAAAGCCTGCGCCACGGCCAGGACGGGCGTGGCCGAGCCACCCGACCCGCCGCCCGCGAGCAGGACCCTCACTCGTCGATCGAATAGTCGGTGCGGTTGCGCGAGCGCTCTGCGAAGCGCTCCAGGCCCAGTTCGGCGATGCGCGTCACCAGCTCGGCAAACGAGACGCCGCTGGCCTCCCACAACTTGGGGTACATGCTGATTTCGGTGAAGCCGGGCATGGTGTTGATCTCGTTCAGGTACAGCTGTCCTGAGCCGCGATCGAGGAAAAAGTCGACGCGCGCCAGCCCGCTGGCGTTGACGGCCGTGAAGGCGGTGACGGCCAGGCGCTGCACTTCGCTGGCGAGCTCGGGCGGGATGTCGGCGGGGATGATCGCCAGCGAGCCGGAGTCGACGTATTTGGCGCGGTAGTCGTAAAAGTCGGCGCCGGGCAGGATCTCACCGACCACCGAGGCGCTCGGCTCGTCGTTGCCCAGAACGCCGACCTCCAGCTCGCGTGCGTCGACGCCGCGCTCGATCAGCAGCTTGGCGTCGTACTGCGCGGCGAGCTGCAGGGCCCGCTGAAGCTGCGCGCGCGTCATGGCTTTGGACACGCCGACGCTCGAGCCGAGGTTGGCCGGCTTGACGAAGACGGGGTAGGTGAACGTGGCTTCGATCGTCTCGAGTGCCGCTTCTGGATCGCGCTCGAACTCGCGTCGGGAGACGGACAGAAACTCGGCGACCGGTAGGCCCAAGCCGCGCCACAGGGTTTTCTGGACGACTTTGTCCATGCCGAGTGCCGAGCCGAGGACCCCGGCGCCGGCGTACGGCACGGCGGCCAGGTCGAACAGGCCCTGGACGGTGCCGTCCTCGCCGTAGGTGCCGTGCAGGACCGGGAACAGGACGTCGAGGGCACCCATGGGCGGAGCGCTCGATTGGCTCGTGGGCTCGATGCGCGAGTCGCTTTCGGCCTGGCTGTCGATGGGGACCAGTCCGCCGGCACCCGGCTGGGGCAGCATGGCGACGGCGCGCTCGGAGGTGCGCTGGCCCGACAGCAGGGCCTGGAGCGGGTCGCCGTCCACGAGCCAGCGGCCCTCGGGGGTGATGCCGATGGGCACGACGTCGTGGCCGGCGTCGCGCAGCGCGTGCATGACGGCGCGGGCGGATTGCAGCGAGACCTGGTGCTCGCCCGAGCGCCCACCGAAGAGCACGCCAACCCGCAGCCGCCGCGTCGCCACTTGCGGCTACAGGGTAACCGTCACCCGGCTAGTGTGTGCGGTACAGTACCTTGTGG
>JAFAWJ010000247.1 GCA_019242065.1 Chloroflexota bacterium | reverse complement strand
ACAGCACGCCGGTCCCAACGAATGCGTGCAAATTGTCCCACGCCACGGTCTGCGTGTCGTCACCCGGCAGCCAACTGGCAGTGAATGGATTGCCGAAGAGAATCGGAAAGAAGAACGCCACGACATTCGCGAATGGCGTCGTGACGAACGACAGGAGATTGGGATCTTTGTTGTAACTGACGCGCAACGCTTCGGCGAGTGGCAGCACGTAAAAGCCGGCCAGCCCGATCCCCAGCAGGAACGATCCAACCGTCACGAGCGAGGTGCGCAGCCACTCGCGCGGCCCAGTACTGAGGGTCGCCGCGTAGACCAGGACGAACACGAGCAGCACGAGGCTGGCGAGCATGGCGATCTGGATGTGACCCGCCACGGCATTCAGCCCGGTGACCAGCGTGAGGATCACGTAGTTGCGTGCAGACGGCATGCGCAGTGCGCGTGCCGCTGCCCAGAACAGCACCGGGAACATAACGACCTGGTCGCTGATTTCGGGTCGCGCGATGTGGAGGCTGAGCGCGCCCGACAGCACCCACGCCATGCCACCCACGATGGCCGCGCTGGCGCCGAGTCCGACGCCGCGCAGGAACAGATACAGAAAGACGGCTGAGACGTAGTAACTCAGGAAGGTGACGCTGTTCTCGAGCGAGTACGGCAGGAGTGAGCGCAGTATTTCGGGCGGAGAGTACGGACTTCCGTCGCCCTGGGCCTGGTACGGTTCGCCGAGCCCCTGATAAGGATTCCACAGCGGAATCTCCGCCTGGTGCAGGTAGGCATTCAGGCGCGCATGAAGTGGCACGGTAAGCACACTGGCGCCCCACGCCTCGACGGTGATGCGTAGATCCGGAACTCGGCCGACATAGCCCTCCGGCGGGTCGAGCACGTTGTAGTTCGCGCCGAGCGCGTTCCACGAATAGCCGAGGGCGAGCGGGATGAGGTAGAAGACGAAGGGGAGCGCCAACCAGGCGAGGAAGCTCAATGACCGCGAGCTGACACCGGGTGCGGCCGTCGGCCGCGTATCAGCAGGCTGGAGTGTTACCGTATGACCCCTCACGGTCGGCTACCACCGATCAGAGCCTATCAGGCCTCGCATGCGTAGTCAGGATCTTGCGGACGATCGCGTCGAGGTCCGGAGTGACGGGCAGCAACTCCAGGCGTTCGGGAGCGATGAACTCCAGTCGCTGGCCTTCGTGGCACACGAAGGCCTGGATGCCGTCATATGTCGCAAGAAAATAGGCCTGGTGTTCGATGAACCCGCCGCCACGATTCAGGTCCCGCTCGTAGACGAGAGACAAATCGGCCAATCGATACTCGGTCTCTTCCAGGAACTCCCGTCGCGCGGCGGCCTCGAGGCTCTCACCAGGGTCCTGGCCACCGCCCGGGACTGCCCAGCAGCCCGGATCGCTGATCGTCGGAATGTCGTCGCGCAGTTGCATCAAGATCTCTCCACGCTCGTTTACCAAAAGCACCCCGACCGTGACGCGACTCGGATTCACTCCGTGATCGTCCAGTAGTAATCCCCCGAGTAGCCGACCTCGGCGAACACGCTGCGCCAACCGTCAGGATCGAAGTACGTCACCGCGGTCAGTTGCCAGCGTTCGAAATTTGCGTGCTGTTCGTCCGTCAGCCAGGAATCCACCTGCAGATAGGCATGTTTGCGACTGACGCGCGACATTTCGCGGAGTGCCTGCTTGCAGCGCGCGAGGTCCAGGTTGTGGATGGTGTTGATCGAAATGACCAGGTCGAAGCTGTCGTCTGGATAGGGCAGGACGTCGGCAGTGCCACGGACACACGACGGTCGGACGTCTGTCAGGGCGTTGTCGAGCGCGTAGGCCGAGATATCCAGGCCACTGACCCGTAGATCCGGAACCACACCCCGCAGGTCGTGCAGCAGGAAGCCTTTAGCGCACCCCACGTCCAGCACCCGGTCGCCGGCCGTGAGCGCATAGTAGTCGCGAAACCGCTCGGCGATCGGCACCCAGCGGCCGTCGTACCGATAACCGCCGTAACCCTGGGTCCGCTCGCCGTCGAAGTATTCGCGGCCAAAGCGTTTGGCAACGTCGCGTTCACGCGGCACCGATGCTTCACGTTGAGCGATGGGCCGCCGGGAGCGCGGGTACCGATCGAGGAGGTTGACCTCGCTCACGCGCGTGCCGCGGTGACAGTCGCCTTCAGCGCGTCTTCGAACGGCGTAAAGCTCAGGTCGGGCACGGCGGCCGACAGGCGGCGGATGTCGAAACGGCGATGGGTGACTTCGCCGCCGCGCGGCGCATTGACGACCTCGAACGGCTCCGGTGCGAGCGTCTTCAGCGTCTCGACGATCGAACCGAAGCTACGGCTGGTGCCGGTGGCGATGTTCAGCACGCCGATGACTTCAGAGGCGCCGAGGTCGTACAGGATGCGAGTCAGGTCGTCGAGATACAGGTGATCGCGCTGCTCCTCACCCTGACCAAAGAGTCGCACCGAATGGTCCGCCACGGCGGTGCGGACAAACCGATTCGGACCGTACGAATTGTGGGTGTCGCCGGGCCCGAACACGGCGGTGGGCCGGACGATGAGCAGCGGCACGTTGCGCCCGGCCGCCCCCATCTCAATCAAGCGTTCGCTGGTGTACTTGGCAACCGCGTACGCCCCCGAGGGACCGGTGAGCGTGTCTTCGTCGACCAGGGCCTCGACCATCGGATACACCGCGTCGGAGCTGACAAACACGACTTTGCGCGCGCTGTGCTGCGCCAGATAGCGGGCCAGATTGCCGGTCATGGTGAGATGGTCCAGGCAGGCGTCGATCGTCGCACCACGATCCGGCGTCAGTGCTGCGCAGACGAACACTGTCGTCTCCTCGCCCATGAGCGCATCGAGCTTTCCCAAAGCCGTTGCGTCACGCAGATCGATCTCGCGCGATGAAAAACCATGTGTGGCGGCGCCGCGTTGTTGCAGTAGCGCGGTCAGTGGCTTGCCGATGAAGCCCGAGTGGCCGAGGACGATCACCGCGCCGGGGTAGGTGGCGCTCAACGTTCGAGGCTCTCCCATTTCATGGGCGCCGCCTGCAGCGAGGGGTGCGACACCAGCAGGTGCCACACCACCGCTTGAAACGACTCCGAATGCGCGGTCACCGTGTCGGCGGAAATTGGCGGCACGACGACGCACACGTCGGCGTTGCGCGCGGTGAAGCCGCCGTCGCGGCCCACGATCCCGAAAACGCGCGCACCCACCGCCTTCGCGGTTTCGATGGCGCGAATCAGGTTGACGCTGACACCGCGCTCCGCGTCGCCACCGCCGACCGACAGCACGCACAGCGCGTCATCCGCGCCGATCTTGCTGCCGCTCAGCCAGTTCGCGAACGAGGTGTCCCAGCCATCGTCGTTGATGCGCGCTGTCAACTCCGAGACGTTATCGGTGGGTGTGTATGCCTCAATGTGCGCAATCTTCCGAAAGTCGTTGACGGCATGTGAGGCATTGCCGGCGCTGCCGCCGACGCCCACGATGAACAGCCGCCCGCCCCGCATCCGAACGTCCGTGAGCAGTTCGACGGTGCGTTCGATGGCCTGCCGGTCGAGGCGGGCCGCCACGGCCGCGACCTCGTCCAGGTATCGATCGATGAACGTCATGCTGGATTGGGCTCCGCTTCGGGCAAGAATCACATCTACCGCACTGGTCAGATCCGGCACGCGGGCGTCCGCCGTCGAGCAGTTGCTGTAGGGCCGCTCGATCAGAATCGAGTAGCACCCGACGGATTTTCCGGCATCGACGTCACGCCAGCGGTCGCCGACGACGAAACTTGCGCTCAGGTCGAGGTCGGCGCGTTGCGCGGCTTCGAGCAGCATGCCAGGTTGCGGCTTGCGACACGCGCACCCATCGGCGTCGACGTGCGGACACACCATGATGTCGTCGGCCGCCGTCTCTTCGGTCAGGCGACGGTGCATCTCCTGAAGGAACTCAGGCGGCAGCAGTCCTTTGGCGACTTCCGGCTGGTTGGTAAAGACGACGCAGCGGAAGCCGGCGCGATGCAGACGTTCGACCTGTGCCGCGGCCTCGTCGACGATGACGAAATCCTCGACGCGCAGCGGAGCCAGAGCCTCGCCATTAATAACGATCTCGCGCGCCAGCACCCCGTCGCGATCCAGAAAGACGGCAGGTTTCACTGGCCCATCCCGACGTATTCGATTGCCTGCATCTCCGAGCGTCGGCGTTCGAGAACACCCGCGCAGTCGATAACCAGCGGGCGGCGCATGCGGTCTCGCACGCGAGCCAGGTCCGCCTCCGCGAACTGATCCCAGTCGGCCATCACCAGCAACGCGTCGACGTCGTCCAGCACCTGGTATTGGTCGCTCAGCACGTCGGCGGCGATCTCGAGCTCGCCGGGCCCGATGGCCGGATCCCAGGCGCGCACGTGCGCACGGTGTTCGAGCGCCGCGATCACGCGCAGCGAGGGAGAGTTCTTGGTGGAGCGCGTGTTCTTTTTGTACGTCAAGCCCCAGACGGCCAATCGCGGCGATGCACCGCTGGTGAGGACGCGGCGATCGAGTTGGCGCTGGACCCACTCCAGCCGCCGCGCGTTGTAGTCGATCAGTCCGTCGAGGTACGTCGCGTCCACGCCACCCTCGTCGCACATCTTCCGCAACGTGACCAGGTCCCGCTCCAGGTTGCCGCCCGCGATACCCACGCTGGGTCGCAGATACGCCGCTGGGCCGATGCGCGCATCCAGCCGCAGCGCGGGCACCATCTCCGACCAGTTGGCACCAACGGACTCACACAAGTCCGACAGCGTATTGGCGTACGTGACGGAGCCGATCAGGTACAGGTTGATGGCAGTCTTGGTCAGCTCGGCACTTTCGTAGCGCATGGTCAGCAGCGGGCAGCCAAAGTGTGCGAGCCCACTGGCGAAGACGTGCGGCAAAGCCACCTCAGGTTCGGCACACCCGACAATGATGCGCTCCGGATGCAGCGCGCGGCGGACCGCGTCGCCGAAAATCAACGTCTCTACCCAGTAGTACACGCGGTTGCCCAGCCGCGTCGACAGCTCGCGCATGAAGCCAGGCGGAATCTGGCTCATGACCACCAGGACGGCTTCATTCGACAAATGCTGCGCGGCCAGGTCAATCAGCGTACGCACCGGTGTGAGGTCACTGTTGTTGTCCTCGTCGGTCGGCACGTCGCGCGCGACGATCACCAGGTCGCACCCGCGCAACTCCTCGACATTGGCCGAGAACGTGAGACAGTCGCCGCTCTGACCAATGAGCTCCGGGAGGCCTGGCTCTTGAATGGGCAGCTCGCCCGACTGGAGGCGCATGACCAGCTCGGGATCCGGATCGAAGCCGATCGTCGGTTGGCCGAACGAGCTCCACGCCGCCGCGTAGTTGATGCCCAGGTGCGACATCCCCAGGAACGCGGTGGTGCTCATGCGCCGGCCGCCTCCAGCAGCGAGCGCGAAATCCACAGGTCGTTGTCGAGCGACGTCCGAGGCTCCGCGGCCGCGCACAGCGCTGCGAAGTGTTCGAGGTCGCGTTCCCAGGTCGGATCGACGCCGCCGGGCGCCGCCTCGCGCGACTCACGTGGGACACCGCTTGGCAGCACACGTTCGCGCAGGATCAGCTCACTCGGACCCCACTTCTGCAGCCCGTTGACATGCAGGGAACCACGGGAGCCGAACGCATCCAGGCGAAAGGTGTTCTTCCACGCCAGGTACGACGCTTCGAGCACGATGTGCGGATCCGACGCGGCCAGAACACAGTGGTCGAAACTGGCTGCCTCGTGGTGTTCAAGCGTCCAGGCCCCAAACGCGCGCCCGCCACATCCGAACAGGTCGGCAGCCAGGTCGAGCAGGTGCGAGCCGAGGTCCTCCAGCACACCAAGACCCTGATCGCGCCAGGTGCCAACGACATTGCCCACCGTCCCGTTGCCGTAAAACAGACGCGCGTGATAGAGCTCGCCGATGCCGCCGGACTCTAGATGCGCGCGCGCCGAGGCGATCATCGTTTCGAAGCGGTGGTTGTACGACGTGTACCACACCGCCCGCGTGGAGCGCGCAACATCGTCGAGGTGGCGTGCGGCATCGACGTCCGTAAACAGCAGCGGTTTTTCCACCAGCACATGCTTACCGCGAGTGACGAAGTACTCCAGCAGCTCCAGCTTGGACTGATTGGGCGTCGCGAGCACAACCGCGTCATACGCATCGGTCGGGCAATCCTGCGCCGCGGCGAACTGCGCGTCGGCGTTGAACGGATCGGCGGTCGCCACGCACCGCTCACCCAGGAGTGCCTGGCGCTTGCGGCCAATATTCCCGAGCCCGACCAGCAGGTATCTCACGCGTAGACGACGGGTCTGCCAACCTCGTAGCGAACGTGTTGCTCCAGGGCATCAATTTTGTCCTGGAGTTTCGACGGTGAAACGGGCGAGTTGCCCTGGAGCTCGCACGCCACCGCGGCGCCAAGCGAGCCCAGGACCGAGGCCATGACGATGTGATCGGTGGCCACCAGGGCCAGGGCCGAGTAGGACAGCAGGGCGTCGCCGGCACCGATCGGATCGATCAGACGATCGACAAAACTGTCGACCGTGAAGAACTCGCGCGGATGCGGACCTGGACTGCGATAGCCAATCAGACCCCGCTCGCCGAGCTTGAGAATGAGGTAGCGACAGCGTGCCTGACGGAACAGCTCCGATGCCAGCGGCCGAACGACGGAGTCCTGGTCCCCGAGCGCGAAGCGCGCCTCGCGCTCGTTGGGGGTGAGCAGGTCGAAGTCCGTGAAGTCCAGGATGTTGCCCCACCGATTCGAAACCTGACTGTCGGCGACTTTGATGGCGGTGGAGGGAATCGCTTCCTTCAGGTTGTTGATCGTCAGTCGGTTGAAAATACCGTGGCGAAAATCGCTGAAGACGACGATGTCGGCCTGCGTGGTGCGCAACGCGTTCCTGAGAAAATCTTGCGCGCGTTCGGAGATCGTGCGGTTGTCGACCCGGTCCACCTGGAGCAGCTTGTAGCCATCGGCAATGAAGCGTTCCTTGTGCGTCGTCGGCCGGGTGCGATCCAGGAACGGACTCACCTGAATCGAGGATTGTTCGAGATCCTCGAGGACGTAACGTCCGAGGTCATCCTCGCCCAGCACCGTCGAGAACGTCACGTCGGCGCCGACCGCCTTCATGTGCTTGGCGACTACCGCCGCACCACCCGGGTAGCGCTCGGTGAGATCGTGTTTGACGCTGAAGGTCGGTGACTTCGCGGTGGCGCCCAGCAACGAGCAATGCGAATAGCTGTCGACGATGGTGTCGCCGACGATGTGTACGCGGATACCCGAGAGGTGCGACAGCGTTTCGCGCAGGTCGTCGAAACCGAAGCCTTCGGAGTCCATGAGCGCCAGGAGCTTCTCTACTCCGAGGTTGGGCGGCTGGGCGTCGATCAGCGCCGACGACGAATACACCACGTCACCCGGCGTGAACACCATCTCGCCACCGTAGCTGGCCAGCGTATCCATCTCTTCGCGCGTGCGCGGCGGCACGCCGTTGGCGAAGTATTCGTAGCCCTTGGCGAAATAGTCCGGCTGCAGCACGCTCATGTGCTGGATTGGCGTCGGATTAGGATCGATGATGACGAAATCCACGAACTCCAGCGCCGCGAGATTTGCCGCCCGCAGCTCCTGGGGCACGTACGGCCGGAAGTTGGCCTTCATGATGTGCTCGTCGGCGGTGACGCTGGCAATCAGCAGGTCGGCTTTTTCCCTGGCGTACGCCAGGTGACGCAAGTGGCCGGGGTGCACGATGTCGAACGTCCCGTGGCACATGATGACCTTGTTCTCACGCGGGCGCGGACCAATCGCGTTGGCGAGCTCGTCGAGGGTCTTTATTTTTTCGCGGTAATCACGCTTCATCATCGGGTCATGAACTCAAACCAGGTTCTGGTGGCTGCAGCGATGGACGTGGGGTCCCACACCGGAGCGTCCTCCCATCGATGGATGTCGCGCAACATCGCCGCGACGCCTTGATCAAAGTTTACGTGCGGCTCCCAGCCCAGGCGCTCGCGAATCTTGCGAGTATCGGCCCACGTACAGTCCGGCTCGCCAGGGCGTTTGGGCACGTACGTCACCTCGCCGCCAATCAGCTCGACGAGACGATTGATCGACTGTGGATTGCCCGCTCCCAGATTGAAGACCTCACCGCATTCGTCTGATTCGGCGGCGGCCAGGAAGGCGCGTGCCACATCCGTGACGTACACGAAGTCACGACTCTGTGTGCCATCGCCGACGACGGTGAGTGGCTTGCCCTTCAGCTTTTGCGCCAGGAAGACCCCAAACACGGCGCCGTACACGCCCGTCGTGCGCACGCGCGGACCATACGCGTTGAAAATGCGGATCGAGACACACGGCAGCCGATACACCTCGGCCCAGTGCAGCACGGCGGACTCGCCCAGATACTTACTGAGCGCGTACGGGTATTCGGGCTTGATCGGCGCCGACTCTGAGGTCGGCACCGGCGGCGACGCGCCGTAGCACGACGACGAGGCAGCGTAGACGACTTTGCAAACGGCGGCATGCCGCGCGGCCTCGAGGACCGCCAGCGTGCCGTCGACATTGGCGTGCATGTACTCGAGGGGATGCTCGATCGACGGGACAATGTCGCCCAGCCCCGCAAAGTGAAAGACGTAGCGAGCGCCGCGGAACAGTTCCGAGTCGGCCGCGAGGCTGGTGGCGTCGACCTGGTGGACCTGGCAGCGCGGGTCACCACGGTGCTGCGCCAGGTTG
>JAFAWJ010000787.1 GCA_019242065.1 Chloroflexota bacterium | reverse complement strand
CGACCGGGTGAAGGGTCAGACACTGGACGAAGTCGAGGCGTCGGTGCAGCACTTCACGCAGAGCATGGCCAATCGCCAGGCGGCGCCGGCGGAGCTGGAAGACGAGCTCGACGCGCTGCAGGGGGTCAAGCGATACCCGGCGCGGGTCAAGTGCGCGCTGCTGCCGTGGACGACGCTGCGCGAGTCGATTGACCTGTATCGGCATCGGGAGCCAACGCGGGACGGGGCCGAGGCCATCGCGGGGGATTGTTCGGACGCGCCATGAAGAACTCTGACGTCTACGGGAGCGATACTGGAGAGCACCATGACTGACACCATCGACACCGACACGCTACCCAGCGAGGACGACGTCCGCCTGGCGCTGAAGTCGGTCTACGACCCCGAGATCGGCATCAGCATCATCGACCTGGGCCTGGTCTACGGCGTGCAGGTTGACGACGACGCCAAGAACGTCCTGATCGACATGACTCTGACCACGCCGGCGTGCCCGCTGGGTCCGATCATCAAAACCCAGGCACACGCGGTCATCACCAATCGCTTTCCAGCCGTCAACGACGTGGACATCAACCTGGTGTGGACGCCTCGCTGGGATCCACGCATCATGGCCTCCGAGGAAGCCAAGGCCGAACTGGGCATCTGGTAGATCCGGCACACACTTGAGCGCGCCTGTTCCGTATCCGTCCGAACGGTCGGAGATTGAGGAGAGCTATCACACTCCGCTGCGACGGATCGGCCTGCGGGTCCTGGCGCGCCTCATGGAGTGGGCCACCGACCTCCAGCCCAAGCAGCTGAACTATTCGGAGATCACGCCGCAGCTGGCTGTGGGCGGCGCTTTCGGGCGTCGACAGATCAAGCAACTCAAGCAGCGCGGCGTCACCGCGGTCGTGGACTGTCGCCTGGAGGCGAGTGACGACGTTGCCGCGCTCGGGCAAGCGGGTATCGAGTTTCTGCACCTGCCGACGCTGGACCGCCACGGGTTCACCTACGAGCAGATGGAGCGCGGCGTCAGCTGGGTGCTCGAGCATGTCGCCACCGACGGGCGAGCGTTCCTGCACTGTGAACACGGGGTCGGCCGCGGACCGCTCATGGCGTGCGCGGTGCTGGTGGCCCAGGGGCACACCGCTCCGCAGGCATTGCGCATCGTGCGCGCCGGGCGCTGGCAGGCCTTGCCGAACGACCGTCAGCTGGCGGCGCTGGTCGACTTCGAGCGCGACTGGCGCGGCTCGCACGGGCCCTCGATGGCGGTGCTACATTCCTAGTTACCGATGCCGGGTAGCCACTGGCTGATTACGCTCAGTCCTGAGAATTATTCGATTACCCGACAGGGGCGGCTCGCTCTGCTGGGATTGCGGTCGCGGCATCGCAAGAAGGCCGAACGCGTGGCTGTCGGCGACCGCGTGCTGTACTACGTCTTGAATCAGCGCATCTTCCCGGCCACGGCGACCGTCACGTCGGCGTATTTCGAGGATCGGCACCCGATCTGGATCAACACCGAGCGGCGCGACGATCCATTTCCGTACCGCGTGCATACGCATCCGAACCTGGTGCTCGAGCCAGGCGAGGGGCTCGACGCCGAAGCTATCGCGCCGCGGCTGCTATATCTGAAGCGCTGGGCGCCTGAGCTGTGGTTCCTGGCGCTCCAGGGAGACGTGCACCTGCTGTCGTCGCAGGATTTCATCCTTGTGGAGCGCGAGATGCAGCGGATTGCCGAGACGCGGCGGTCGCGGCCGGAGCGACTTCCACATGCGGTGGTCAATGGCGCCGCCGCGCATCGCGCCTGATCGCGGGCTCACGTAGCAATCGGACGCTCTGGTGAGCCACGTACGTACCCACGCAGCGGACGACGACATGGGTCCCCTCAGGGGAACTACGTTTTACGATGCCCAGGCGTCGTAGAGTGTCTTCGATACCGCGGCGATCATCTGATTGCCCGTCTCGGCGTCAGGGATGTTCTGAGTGAACACGGCGACCACCCAGGTTGCCGGTTTGCGACTGACGGTCACAATGCCCACGTCGTTGGCCACGCCGTCGAACCAGCCGCTCTTGTGCGCCACCTGCGCGTCGGCCGGCAGCAGTCGCACGAGCTTGCTGCGATCGGTATTTTGCGCCAGCAAGCTCCGGATGTCGCCGCTGACCTGGGGATTCACGATCTGATTGTTGGAGACGAGCTCCAGCAGGCGGGCCATGTTCGCGGCTGTCGTCTGGTTCTGACCTGGATTGAGTGGCGCGCTCGGATCGTCGAACAGGTTGTAGAAGTGCGTACCCGTCAGTCCGACCTTGGTCATGCTGTCGTTGACGGACTGAGGGCGGATGGCGTCGGCGATCTCGTTGGCGGCGTTGTTGTCGGAGACGGCGATCATGGCGCTGGCTTCCGAGCGCAGGCTATCGGTCCATGACAACTGGCCGGTGGCGACCTGACGCTCGAGCTCGACCAGGATGGGCAGCTTCATCACGCTGGCGGACGGAAACTCGTCATCGGCGTGCCAGGCGATCCGCTCGCCGGTCGTGAGATTGGTCGCCGCCACGCCGAGGTGGACGTTGGTGCCACCTACCTTTTGCGCCTGGGAGATCACCTTTTGCAGCAGCGCGCCGGTCTGGGTCGCAGTCGGCGTGCCGGAAGCTGGCTTTGAGCTGCCGACCGTGGCCGACCGCTGAATCGGGGCCGCGGTCACCGGAAGCTGCAAAACCTGGCCGACACTGAGCTGATCGGCGTTGGCCAGGGTATTGACTTGCAGCAGGTCGTTGACGGAGACACCGTTGGCCTGGGAGATGGCCCACAGGGTGTCCCCGGGTTTGACGGTGTACTGCTGGGTGCTGGCCGTGGCGCTCGAGGCGGCTGGCGTGGCCGATGGCGCGGCGGCGGATGTGCTGGGTTGTGGGGTGGCGCCGGGGGTGACGGACAGCGTCTGTCCGGCGATGATCATGTTCGGGTTCTGGATCGAGTTCAGGCTGACGAGCTTGTCGACGGGTATGCCCGTGATGATGGCGATCGTCGACAGCGTATCGCCTGGCTGAACCTGGTAGGTGGTGGCGCCTTCGCGCGCTGACGCGAGGGACTGCGCCGACAGGATGGCGACCAGGATGCCCACCGCGGCGCCTACGAGCTGGAGTCTCCAGCTGCGCAGCGGCAGGAAGAGGCGAGCGCGCACCCAGACAGAGGGCCGCGCCTGCCGGACACCGCGGCGTGGACGTGTTCGCCTCGACATCTGTCCAGCCTAGGCAAGCGGGCATCACAAGCACGTTTCGACGGCGAGGCGGGGCATTACGAAGGGAGCACGGGCGATCGCTGCGCGCGACTTTGAATCTGACAGCTCGGCTTGTGCGTACCTTGTTATGAGGGAGGTCGCCTGAGGTGACGGGACTGACTCTGGCGATTTCTGGACCATTGACTCGGGGCTATACTGGCCAGACCGTGGAACTCGGGCTCACCTTTGGAGGCAGTGGGCCGAAGGCTTCTGCGCGGTCGGGCTTCGACCCGGCGCGCGCTGACGAGTCCGTCCTGATCGAGTCGGTCGTCCGCGGCGACGCTCGCGCGCTCGAACAGATCTACGAGCGCCACAGCCGCGGCGTGTACTCCCTGTCGGTGCGACTGCTCGGCGATTCGACCGCCGCCGAAGAAGTCGTGCAGGAAACCTTTCTCAAGCTGTGGCGACAGCCCCAGCTGTACCAGCCGAGCCGCGGCCGATTGCTGCCGTGGCTGCTCGGCATCGCCCACCATCATGCCGTCGACATGCTGCGTCGGCGGCAGCTGGAGCAGCGCCACCGCGCGACGACCAACGGCGACGGCACCGCCGCCGCGCTCGACAACCTGGGCCTGGCCTCGGCGGATGGCGACCCGCAGCTGGGCGCCGGCGGCTTCGATCAACGCGATGCCATCGGGCGCGCACTGGCCGGACTGCCACCCGAACAACGCGTGCCACTGGAGCTGGCCTATTACCGTGGCTTAACCCAGCTCGAGGTCGCCAATCTGCTGTCGGTGCCGCTGGGCACGATCAAGACGCGCATGCGCCTGGGCCTGCAGCAACTACGCAAGGTGCCTGAGCTGTCGGTCCTGTGGGGCGAGCGATGACGGCCGGCTACACGTCGCTGTCGTGCGACGAGTTCCTCGACCTGGCCGCGGGCGTAGCGCTCGACGCCGCGGACGCGGAAGAGGTCCGACTCCTCGAGGAACACGCCGAGGCCTGCCCGGCGTGTCGCGACTGGTTCAACGAGCTGCGCGTCGCCGCCGCGGGCCTCGGCACGCTGGTGCCACAGGTCGATCCGCCGCCCGCGCTGCGCGAGCGGGTCTTTGAAGCCGTGCGACGCGAACCGCGGCCGCTGGCTGTGGCACGCCGCATCCTGCCGCGCGGTTTCGCACGCCGACCGAGACTGTCGGCAGCGTGGCTGGTGGCCGCGGCGTCGCTCGTCGTGGCGGTTGCCTCGCTGGCATGGGTGGCGCTACTGCAGGTCCAGATCAGCGATCTGCGCACGCAGTCGGTGGCCGCGAGCGAGCGCGCGGCGCGCATCGATCGGCTGGTGAGCGTGCTGGCGTCGGACAAGCTGGCGGTCACCTCGCTGCAGCCGGTGCCTTCGACGCCGGCGTCCAGCGGTTACGTGTTCATGGATCCGAATACGGGTACGGGCATGCTGATGTGCCACGATCTGCCGCCAGTGGAGCAGGGGCACGCGTATCAGATCTGGTTCGTGCGGGGCAATGACCGCGTGAGCGCGGGCATGCTGTGGCCAGATCATTCAGGGAATGGGTACACGATGATCCAGGTGCCAGCGGACGTGCAGAGCTTTGACTCGATCGGTCTGACGGACGAGCCAGGCGACGGCTCGGCGTGGCCGACCACACCCAGGGTGATCGGCGCGCCGCTGAAGTAGCCCTCAGGTCCTTAGTGGCAGGGTTGGGCGGCGCCGCCGCCCTGGGGGGTGTCGAAGCTCTGGCCGCAGGCGCAGCTCTTGACGGCGTTCGGGTTGACGACCGTGAAGCCGCCGCCCATCAGCGAGTCGATGAAGTCAATCTGCGCGCCGCTCAGGTACTGCAGCGAGAACGGGTCCACCACGACCTTCACGCCCGCTTGCTCGACAACTTCGTCGTCGTCGGCGGGCTCGGCCTCCAGCGACATGCCGTACGAAAAGCCCGAACACCCGCCAGGCGAGACAAATACGCGCAGCGCGCCCTCAGGCACCTGCTGACTCTCGAGAACCGAGCGCAGGCGCACCACCGCTTCGTTGGTCAGGCTCAAAGTACTCATTCGCAACCTTGAACCAAGTATACGCAGCCGGTATTCCAGGCCGAAGGTCTTATGATCTGAGGCAAGATCTGCATGGCCCGTTCGTACACGCCGTACCACCCCGGCCTGCTGACGGACCTGTACCACCCGGATTCCGTCTACGTCGCCTGGCGCGCGGGCCGCACGTCGGCACGGGCCACATTCGACCTGTACGCTCGCCGCGCACCATTCGGCGGCACCTACCTGCTGGTCGCTGGCCTCGAGATGGCGCTCGAGTTCGTCAGGAGCTTCGCCTACGCCGAGGACGATCTGGCGTTCCTGGCCCAGATCCGCGACTACGATCCGGCGTTTCTCGACTATCTGCGGACGCTGCGCTTCACGGGCGAGATCCTGGCCATGCCCGAGGGCACGCTCGCGTTTCCCAACGAGCCACTCCTGCGCGTGACGGCTCCCTTCGCCGAAGCGCTGCTCCTTGAAAGCGGGCTGCTGCAGGCCATGAACCTGGCGACGCTGATCGCCACCAAGGCCAGTCGCGTCGTGTGGGCTGCCCGCGGGCGGCCGGTGTCCGAGTTCGCGCTGCGGCGGGCTCAGGATCCGTTCGTGGCCACGCGTTCGTCGCGGATCGGCGGCTGCTTCAGCACTTCATTTCTCGGCGCGGCGTATCGATTCCGTCTGCCGTCGACCGGGACCGTGCCGCACGCGCTCATCCAGTTGTTCGATACCGAATATGCGGCGTTCGAGGCCATCGCCAGCACCTACAACCGCTACACGCTGCTGCTGGATACGTACGATCCGCGCGTGGCGATTCACACCGCCGTCGACGTCGCGCATTCGGCTCGCGATCGGCTCGGTCACGTGTTGGCGGCCGTCCGCCTGGACAGTGGCGACCTGGCCAGCGACGCGCGCTACGTGCGCGACGTGCTGGATCGGAGCGACCTCGGCGAAGTCAGGATCGCCGCGTCGGGTGACCTGGACGAATTCCTGATTACCGACCTCCTGGATGCTGGGGCGCCGATCGATACCTTCGGCGTCGGTACCAGTCTAGGGGTGGGCGCTGGGTCGGTCGAGCGCGACATCGAGGGTGCCGCATTGGGCGGCGTCTACAAGGAAGTGTTCTGTGTCGACGAGCGCGGTGGTCAGCCGAAGCTGAAGATCGCTGGTGAAAAGAGCACCTGGCCAGGGATCAAGGAGGTATATCGCCTGGGAAACTTCGAATCCGATGTCATTCAGTTAGAGAGCGAGCCGCGGCCCGCGGGAAGTGAGCGACTGCTCAAACCGGTGGTGCTCGACGGCGAGATCGTCTCGGGCTCCCTACCGCCCCTGAGCGAAATCTGGGAGTTCGCCCAAAGCAACCTGCGGCGTCTGCCGGACGAGTACCGACGGCTCACTGCGCCGCGCCGCTACCCGGTTGCGTTCAGCGCGGGGCTGCGCCAGATGCGTGAGCGCGCCCTGGCCGACCAGACGGCATCGCGTGTGGAGGTGGATGCATGAGTCCGACGGTGCTGGTCGAGCGGAACGACCACCTGGCCACGATTGTTCTCAACCGTCCTGAGGTTTTGAACGCCATCGACAACACACTGGCCGTCGAGCTCACACACGCCTGCGCGGAGCTGGCCAGTGACGTCAGCGTGTGGAGCGTGATCCTGCGCGGCGCGGGCGAGCGGGCGTTCTGCGCTGGGGCCGACCTCAAAGCCCGACGCGACTTTACTCCCGACGACTGGGCGCATCAGCGCTCCCTGCTGCGGACGCTCTTCGGGCAGATGCGAAACTTACCCCAGCCGATGATCGCGGCGGTGCACGGCTACGCCCTGGGGGGCGGGACCGAGTTCGCGATGCTGGCCGACTTTATCGTCGCCTCGGATGATGCTGTGTTCGGCTTGACGGAAGTCAGCCTTGGCATCATTCCGGGCGGAGGCGGCACGCAGAATCTGCCGCGCATGATCGGGCGCAACCAGGCCAAGGAGCTGATTTATACGGCGCGACGCATCCCGGCGTCTGAGGCCTTGCGGCTAGGGCTGGTGAACCACGTCGTACCGCGGGCTGAGCTCTTGCCGCGGACTACGGCGCTGGCGCAGGAGATCATGAAAAACGGTCCGTTCGCGGTGCGCCAGGCGAAGTGGGCCATCGACCACGGGGCGGACCAGGAGTTCGAGGACGGGCTCGAGCGCGAGCACGAAGCCTATATGCGCGCGATCGCCTCTGAGGATCGACGCGAGGGGATCCTCGCTTTCAACGAGAAGCGCGCGCCGAAGTTTAAGGGTCAGTAGGACGGAGTTCGCGCATGCGCGAACTCCTCAAGGTGGCGCATGCGCCACCTTGCCCAGCGGTGCATGCACCGCTGGGTGCTAACGCACCGGGTCAGGGGGCGTGCCGCCCCCCGCCGCCGTTCGCTGCGCTCTCTCCCGCGGCGACCCCCCGCGCTACGTGCTGTCCGCGGTTGGCGGCATCACGACTGCCAGCACAGTAGTAAACAGAGTGTTCGGGAGGAGACAGAGTGTTCGAGTGACAGAGTGTTCAGCTAACCGCGTATGTCGCGCGAGTGACGTGGA
>JAFAWJ010000556.1 GCA_019242065.1 Chloroflexota bacterium | reverse complement strand
CCCGGCTGAAACCCTCGCGGACGCGGCGTCGCGCCGACTGGAATTCCGCTTCCACTACGCGGAGACCATCAGCTAGCCCAGGGCTCCTCGAGTGGACCGCGCCGATAGTTCAATCCCACGGCGACGATCTTGCCCGGCGCGCACACGCAGGGCGCCAGCCGGAGGCCACTCTCCGCCTGGTTGAGCGCGCCAGCGTTGCCTGAACGCTCGACGGCCGCCGCGGACGGGTGCGAGTCCTGGTTCGTTCTCGGCTAGGACTGCCGCTGGGGTCAGGCCCTCCGACGCCTCGAGCGGCAGCACGCCGTCGGGAGTGACAACGCCGAGTCGAGTGCCTTGCGGGGTTTCGAACGTGAGCAGTTTCATGCGTCTCCCTGTTACCAGGTTCAGAGGTGGCATCTGGAGCCCATCGTAACGCGCCTGAGCAGGCGAGACCCCCCGGGAAGGCCACGGACAGGGTATGATCATGCGCCAGCCAGGGGTGGGCCATAGGAACTCTGGAGAGGAACAGTGGCAGTCGAAGGGAAGGAACGAGAGTTGGAAGAGCATCTGGGGTGGCACGCCGCGCGGCTCAGCCGGCGCGGCCTGTTGAAGGCTGTCGTGTTCTCGGCCAGCGCCGGGGTGCTGGTCGCATGCGGTGGAGGCACCAGTGGGAGCGGGACCGCCGCGGCCACGGCGTCGGGCGGGGCACCCGCCAGCGGGCTGACCACGGCGCCAGCCGCGCAGAGCAGCGGCTCGGCAACGACGGTCGTCTGGTTCGCCTCGCGTGACACGACCGGCTACACACCCAAGCAGGTCGACGCATTCAACAAGGCCAACACATCGATTCAGATCGACTACCAGGAGCAAGGCGCGACGACCCAGGACTTACACGACAAGTTTGTCACGGTCGCCGGCGCCAAGGACTCCAGTGTCGACATCGTTTCAATGGATGTCCCGTACGTACCGGAGTTCGGCGCCGCCGGATGGACGATTCCGGTAGACGATATCCTCCCCAAAGACGAACAGGCGAAGTTCTCCCAGGGGGCGCTGAATGGCGCGACGTTCGACGCGAAGCTGTACGCTGTGCCCTGGTACAACAACGGTCCCGGTCTGTATTACCGCAAGGATCTCTTCGACGCGAAGGGACTCAAAACGCCCAAGACGTACGACGATCTCCTGAACGCGGCGAAGACCCTGCAGACGGCAGACATGGTTGGCTTCGCCATGCAATTACCCCAGAACGAGGGCGGGATCATCAACTGGATGGAGTACCTCTGGGGCTACGGCGGGGATCTCGTCGACGACAAGATGAATGTGGTTGTGGACCAGGGCACCGCCGGCTCCGACGGCATGCAGAAGATCGTCGACTTTGTCTACAAGGACAAGATCATCCCGGAGGCCGCCTTGCAGTTCAAGCTCGGCGCCGATGTGATGAACCTGTTTCGCGGGGGCAAGGCGGCGATGATCCGGCTGTGGCTGTCCAACGCCGGCGACCTGTATCAGCCCGATTCCGCCATCAAACCGGAGCAGTGGGATGTCAGCCCGTTGCCCTCCGGGGATGGCGCCAAACCCGGACCTGGCTGTCTTGGCGACTGGAACCTGGGCGTCTCCAGGTTCTCCACCAAGCAGAAGGCTGCCCTGGAGGCCGTGGCGATCCTCACGAATCAGGATAACCAGCGTGCGCGTTTTCTCGACGGTGGTTTCCTGCCCTCTCGTCAAGCGGTGTTCGACGATCCGGACATCCAGAAGAAGTACCCATACGCGAAAGCCGCACAGGCATCATTCGACAATTTGAAGCCGCGCCCGGTGACTCCGTACTACCCGGACATGTCGGCCAATGCTATACAACCCGCCTTTGGGCAGGCGATGGCGCAGCAGATCACACCGGAGCAAGCAATCAAACAAATGGCTGACAAAATGCGTCAGATTTTGAAGGGCGGCTAGGCACACCCGCGCTTCCGGTCGGAGGAGGAGCATGGCAACGTCCACAGGGCTGCCGACGCAACGCGCTGCGATCGGTGGCCTGTCGCGCGCGAGGGGGCGATGGCGCACGCAGGAGTCAGCCGAGGCGCGCCTTGGGCTACTGTTCGCGGCGCCAGCGATCCTGACCATCCTGCTGATCGCCGTGATCCCGCTGGCGCAGACGGTCCAGGACAGTCTGTTCCAGATCAGCCTGAAATTCGAGAATGCGCCGCGTCCGTTCGTCGGTCTGGGCAACTACCTGACGCTCCTCACAGACGACAGTTGGTTCAACGCGCTGCGCGTGACGGCGGTCGTTTCGGTTGCGTCCGTCGTGGTCGAACTGGTGCTGGGCATGCTGATCGCGTTGTTGATCAACCGTGCCTTCCGCGGACGTGGCATCGTGCGCGCCGCGGTCCTGGTGCCGTGGGCGCTCACCGCCGTGGTTTCCGCCAAGATGTGGGCCTGGATTTACGACGGGCGCTACGGCGTCGTCAACGACCTGCTGATGCGCTTGGGGGTGATCGAACAACCGATCATTTTCCTCGTCCGTCCGGAGCTCACCATCTGGGCGATGGTGGCCGCCGAAATCTGGAAGACGACGCCTTTCATGGCCCTGATCCTGCTGGCAGGTCTGCAATTGATCCCGCCCGAGTTGTACGAGGCCGCCGGGCTCGACGGGGCGAGCCGCTGGCAAGCCTTCTGGCGAGTCACGCTGCCGATGATGAAGCCCACCATCCTGGTCGCACTGTTGTTCCGGACGATCGACGCGGTGCGCATGTTCGATCTGCCGCGCGTTCTCACCAATGGCGGGCCTGGCAAGTCGACCGAGACTGTCGTGCTGTACACCTACAATACGTTCTTCACGTCGCTGAATTTCGGGTACGGATCCACACTTGCCGTGGTGACCTTTCTCCTGGTCATGCTCGTGAGCTTCATTTTCATCAAAGTGCTTGGGGCGCCGACGCAAGGCGCAGGCCGATGAGCGCTCCGGCGAGCACCGTCGCGGCGCGCTCGGTTCCGACGACCGCCACCACTCGCCGCATGCGCAAGGGCCTGTTGCAGGGCGCGGGGTTCTACGTCCTGGTCAGCGCGTTCGTCGTCTTTTGCCTCGCACCATTTGTCTGGACGCTTCTCACGTCGCTCAAGGGGCCGTCGACGATTTTCGAGGTGCCAATTCGCTATGTGCCCAGCCCACCCGAACTCGTCAATTACCGCGATATTTTTGCGCTGGAACGCTTCCGGTGGGCGCTGGTCAACAGCACGATAGTCGCGCTGTCTGCCACGGCCATCTCGCTGGTGGTCGGTTCGCTGTGCGCGTACGCGATTGCCCGGTTGAACTTCCCGTTCAAAAATCTCCTGCTGGCACTCGTCCTCGCGATCGCGATGTTCCCGGGGATCGCCATCATCGGACCGCTGTTCCGCGAGTTCAACGCGTGGGGCCTGACAAACAATTACCTGGCGCTCATTCTGCCCAACGTGACGTTTACGCTGCCCATCTGCATCTGGATCCTGACCGCCTTTTTCAGCGACCTGCCAGCTGAATTGGAGGAATCCGCGCGCGTAGATGGATGCACACGGATGCAGGCTTTTTACAAGATCACGATTCCGCTTGCGGCGCCAGGCGTCTTCACCGCCGCCATTCTCCTCTTCATCCAGGCCTGGAACGAATTTCTGTTTGCGCGCACCTTCATGAGCCAGCCAGATCGACTGACCGCGACGGTGGCCATCGCGCAGTTCGAGGGTGCCGATGCCGCCGCGCAATATCCGTGGGGGCAGATCACCGCCGCGTCAATTGTAATCACCCTGCCGCTGGTGGTGCTGGTGCTTCTGTTTCAACGACGGATCATCTCCGGCCTGACCGCGGGCGCGGTCAAGGGGTGAACGCAGCGTCGGAGTGGTTCGTCACGCGTCGGCTGCTGCGCATCGAGCCGTTCGATCGGCATGTGGACCTGCTGATCGAGGCGGTGCGGGCGACGTGGCGCGACGAGTCGATCCGACCGCTCGTCATCACCGCTGAGGATCCCGACGCGCAAATCTCGGCGGCGGGCGCGGCGCCGAACCGGCCGCCGCTTGCGGAGCGTCCGGACTGGGCGACGCGTGTGCTTCGGGTCCGGCTGGCCTGGCACTCGCCCGAGGCGGTGCGCATCGTGGTCAGCGCGGTCGACGCGCCGGTTCAGGACCGTACCGCGTTCGGAATGCTGAGCGGGGAGCCGCGGGCATTGCCGGTCCGCCAGGACGGGCAGGTTGTTCGCGCCTCGGGCGACGGCATCGCGGTGCGCGTGGTGCCAGAGCCGTTCGAACTTCAGGTCCTGGATGCGGCCGAGCGGATTCTGGCCAGGTCGCCGCTCACCGACCTGGACGTGCACGGACTGCCGCATGCCCCGGCGCTGGCGCTGAACGACGAACGCGCGGCCGTCTCGGTCGCGTTGACGCCCGACGAGCATCTGTTCGGACTCGGCGAGCGTTTCGACGGGCTGAGCCAGCGCGGGCGCCGACACGTCCTGTGGAATGCGGACGCGCATGGCACCACGACCTCCGCGGGCTACAAGAACGTCCCGCTCGTCCTGTCGAGTCGCGGGTACGGGCTGTTTGTCCACACGCCGGCTCGGGTGGTGGCGGACCTCGGTCAGCGGTCGCTGGCCTGCGCGAGCCTGGTCGCCGACGAGCCCATGCTCGACCTCTTCGTGCTGGGCGGCGGCTCGCTGAAACGGCTGCTGGCCACCTACACGGACATCACCGGACGGGCGCCAGCCATCCCGCGCTGGGCTCTCGGCGTGTGGATGAGTCGCTGTCGGTACGAATCGCGGGCCGACGTGGAGGCGGTCGCCGCACGGCTGCGGTCAGAGCAGGTGCCGGCCGACGTGCTGCACGTCGACCCGGCCTGGCTGGCACGTCCGAACCTGAACTGTGATTTTGTCGTCAACGAACGCACGTTTCCTGACTTGCCCGGCATGCTGCGGCACTTGCGTGAGCAGCACTTCCGTGTCACGCTGTGGGAAATGCCGTACGTGGCGGACGGCACGCCGCTCTATGCGGAGGGCCTGCGCGCCGGTCACTTCGCGCGCCACACGGACGGTCACGTCGAGGGGTTCACTCCCGCGGATGGGTCGGCCCGCGGCATCGTCGACTTCACCAGCCCAGAAGCGACGCAATGGTGGCAGGCGCAGCACCAGCAGTTGTTGGAGTGGGGTGTCGCCGCATTCAAGAGCGATTTTGGCGAAGGCCTGCCGATGGACGCGCGACTGGCCAACGGTCTGAGTGGACTCCAGGGACACAACGTGCTGCCGCTGCTGTACAACCGCGCGGTGTTCGAGGCGACCGCCGCGGCCCGTCCGGGCCAGCCCGTGCTGGTCTGGGGTCGCTCCGGTTGGGCGGGCTCGCAGCGCTATCCGGCTCAGTGGAGCGGCGACCCGCAGGCCAGCACGGCGGGCATGGCCGCCTGTCTGCGAGGTGGGCTGAGTTACGCACTGTCGGCGCCGGGCTGGTGGAGCCACGACATCGGCGGCTTCTACGGGCCACCCCCGTCTCCCGCGCTGTACATACGCTGGACGCAGTTCGGGATGTTGTCGCCACTGACGCGCGCCCATGGCACCACGCCACGCGAGCCGTGGGCGTTTGGCCCTCAGGCATTGCGAGTCTTTCGCGAGTTCGCGCAGCTACGCTATCGCCTCACGCCATACCTGGAGCGATGCGGCCGGTCCGCCTCAGACCAGGGCCTGCCCGTGATCCGACCGCTGGTGCTGGAGTTCGAGGCTGACCCTGTCGCCGCGACGATCGACGATCAATATCTGCTGGGACCAGATCTGCTCGTCGCGCCGGTGTTCTCGGAGGACGAGGCACCCGTCGACCGTGCCGTCTACTTGCCGGGCGGCGTGGACTGGCGCGACTTCTGGACCGGTGAGCACTTCAGCGGGGGCCGGTTCGTGGAACGCTCTGTGGCGTTGGAGCGTGTGCCGGTATTCGTGCGTGCCGACGCGGACATCGGGCTGCTGCCGGAGGACGCGGGCCGCCAGTGGATCGACACTGTGTGACCGAGGCTTCTCAGTAGACGACGGCATCTAACGCGGTCCGCGTGACGCTGCCTCGCCGCAGCCACATGGCGACCGCGGTCGGCGATTCTGTGACTTGCGCGAGCCATAACTCCCCAATCTCACGCTCCGAAAACATGCTCCGCAAAGGCTCGACAAGCCCGTCTGGGACAGCTGTGGCACGTACGACCGCATCGACGAACGCGAGCCCCAACCGCTCTTTTGACGAAAATGGACCTGTACCTGGGTGTTGAATCCCGACGATCTGCTCATCGCTCACACCCGCTCGCCGCGCGTCGGTGACACGTTGGATGCGAGCCGCCAGCTGCTCCATCACGTCTATCGGCTCGAGCAAGACGGGTTCCGTGTGCGCCTGTCGCAGCCGACGAAGCAGGTGCTCGAGGATCTCTGGCCAGGCTTCCGAGGCCTCCGGCATGGCGGCCATGCGGTCCGGCAGTGCGTGCGCGTATACCTCGATGAGGCCGGCGTACGCGTCAATCAGATCGTCGCCGATGCCGAGATCTTAAGCGCGAAGCTCGCTGACCCCGCGTGCGAGCGTGTGAAATGCGCCCGAGAGCACCAGCGGCGACGGGGATGGCCGCAGCACTGTGATCGACATCTATCTATCCACCCGCTTCCCTGTCTCGAAGAGAGATGGTCAGACCCCCGCTGATCTTGCGTCAAGAGACAGTTCCTGTCCGTGGCCTCGGGAGCGCGTCCCATTCGACCACGATGGATAATGCTACTGAGTGTGCTAGACCACGCACAGTACCGCCAGTTGCAGGAGAGCATCCTCCAGCTCGTCGTCCAGGTTTGCGCAGCGGACGCCCAGGTCCTTGGTGTTACTGTCACAGGCTCGTATGCGCGCGGTCAGAATGACGCGTTCTCGGATCTCGATGTCGACGTGTACTTCGTGGACGAGCTCCGCACCGGTGCGACCCGCCTCCATCACCGTGTGACCCAGATCGCCCCGACTCTCAGCGTTCTGTACCTCTACGATCAGAACGGCCTGTACCTGTTTGACAACGGCGTTCGCCTGGACCTGACCTACACGCGTCGCGGTGAGGTGCGGGCCGACTCGGCGGCCTCCGCTCGGATCGTGCACGATCCACACGGCATCCTGAAGCGTGAACTTGGCACCGAGCATGTGCTTGCGCATCCAGTC